>NZ_JAZKVY010000147.1:0-352 GCF_036624925.1 Stenotrophomonas sp. A3_2 | reverse complement strand
CCACCCACGGCGCCCGCAAGGGCCTCGCGGACACGGCGCTGAAGACCGCGAACTCCGGCTACCTCACCCGCCGCCTCGTGGACGTGGCGCAGGACTGCATCATCGTGGAGCAGGATTGCGGCACCGAACGCGGTCTCACCGTGCGCCCCGTCATGGATGGCGGCGATATCGTCAGCTCGCTCGGCGAGCGCATCCTGGGCCGCACCGCGGCGGAGGATGTTCCCGATCCGGCGACCGGCGCCGTGCTCGTCACGCGCAACACGCTCATCACCGAGCCGGAAGTCGAGCGTATCGAAAAGGCCGGCGTCGAGGTCATGAAGATACGCTCCGTGCTGACCTGCGATGCCGAAAT
>NZ_JAZKVY010000146.1:0-551 GCF_036624925.1 Stenotrophomonas sp. A3_2 | reverse complement strand
GCGCGTGCGGCCTCGCCAAGGGGTATGGCTGATTGTCCCGAAATCAAGGGGTTGGTCGGCCGGGCTGCGCCCGGCACCCGCCCAGTGCAACTGCAACTGCCAAAGCCAGAGCCAGAGCGGCATTCCGTGGGATGGCGGGGCACTGTGGGTTCGCGGGGACGGCGCAAGTACGTCCATGTAGCCTTGGTCGCCGCATCCATGCGGCTCACACCCCGCAAACCCACAGTGCCCCGCCGGCGACACGTGGGCGGCGGGCCGGAGATCCCCGCCATGAGGGCTTGAAATTCTGTCACATAGCGAATGAAATCCCGGGGTCCGATCCGTTTTCCTTCGCAAAACGGATCTGACCCCATGAGCTGTTCCGACAGATCGCGGAGGTCTGTCGAAGGCGGGGTGGGTCCGGTTGCGGGGGCGTGAGCCGCATGGGCCCGAGGCATGCCTCGGGCGGGTTGGGCAGGACGCCCAACCCCGGTCTTGCCGTGTGCGCAGGACAGCGCACACGAGCAAGCGGCGACCGAGCTTACAGGGACATACTTGCAGCGTCCCCCGCA
>NZ_JAZKVY010000014.1:0-385 GCF_036624925.1 Stenotrophomonas sp. A3_2 | reverse complement strand
AGCACCAGCAGCACGGGCCTGGCCATCGACCTGCAGGGCGGCACCAACCAGCTCCGCATCGAGGGCGGCGCCGCCAGCATCACCGGCAATGTCTCCGGCGGCAGCGCCACCAGCACGCTGACACTGAACCTCGGCTCGGCGGCCAACGCCTTCGCCTATGCCGGGCAGCTGGCGAATTTCGGCCAGGTGGATCAGCAGAGCGGCACCACCACGCTCTCCGGCCAGAGCACCTATACGGGGGAGACGCGGGTTTCCGGCGGCACGCTGCGCCTCGCCGGCGCCAACCGGCTTGCGCGGGCGAGTGCGCTGACGTTGGCGGGCGGAACGCTGGACGTGGAGGCCGCGGGGGCCGACGGGCAGGGTTTCGCCGCGCTGGCGCTGGCGG
>NZ_JAZKVY010000145.1:0-478 GCF_036624925.1 Stenotrophomonas sp. A3_2 | reverse complement strand
GGGGGGGGGGGGGGGGGCGGCCCCCCGCCCGCCCGCCGCGCGGGCGGCGCCCCCCCCCCCCCCCCCCCCCCCCCCCCCCCCCCCCCCCCCCCCCCGCCTCTGACAGGTTCACGCGGCTGTTGGTAGGTGTCGACCTTGGTCGACACATCTGTCAGATATCGAAATAAAACTGGGGTCAGATCCGTTTTCCGCAGGCAAAAGGATCTGTCCCCAAGAGTCGTTGCGCCCGCACGCCGGCAACTGTGGCAGGCGGGGGGGGTGCGGGGGGGTTCCGCCGAGTGTTGGCGGCCCCCACGCCACCCGGGCCGTCCGGGCGCCGGCCCCGCCACCCCACCGGGCCCCGCCATCCCACGGAATGCCGCTCTGGCTCTGGCTTTGGCAGTTGCAGTTGCACTGGGCGGGTGCCGGGCGCAGCCCGGCCGACCAACCCCTTGATTTCGGGACAATCAGCCATACCCCTTGGCGAGGCCGCACGCGC
>NZ_JAZKVY010000144.1:0-346 GCF_036624925.1 Stenotrophomonas sp. A3_2 | reverse complement strand
CCATGCCCTCCGAGCCGATCGGCATCCCCGCCACCGCAATGCCTCTGACGCCTACGGGACGGGTTGCCAGCAGGCGCTTGATATCGGCGACCGGGACATGGCCCTCGATCAGATAGCCATCAACCATCGCGCTGTGGCAGGATGCCAGCGTGCCCGGCATGCCGGCCCTCCGCTGAAGCGCCCCGCGCGACGCATCGTCGCGCATGACGACCGTGCGGCCCAGCTTCGCGCGAAGCGCCTGGGCCCACTTCTCACAGCATCCACAACCCGGGTCCCGGTGGACGACGACATCATTCGCCGCAAGCGCTGCGCCGGGCAGGGCGAGGAACAGCAAGGCGGCAGAAAG
>NZ_JAZKVY010000143.1:0-356 GCF_036624925.1 Stenotrophomonas sp. A3_2 | reverse complement strand
GGGAACGATCGTACATTGACAGAAGCAGGAGTGGTAGTTGGGTTCCGCGGCACCGGTCAATTCACCCGAGCAGACGACACGCCTTCGCGAGGCGGCTCTGGATTATGCTTGCCAGGAAGGTCTGGCTGTTGAGTTGCACTGAGAAGTGACCCGGGAGGGTTATAAGTTTTCACTGAGAATTGACCCATGTTTTCCTCGCCCCTGGCTGACAGTCAGGAGGCATCGGAGTGATCGACATGGACCTACTCAGTGTGATCCGCCGCTGGCATTTCCGGGAAGGGATGCCGATCCGGGAGATCGAACGGCGCACCGGCTTGTCCCGCAACACGATCCGCAAGTACCTGCGAGCCGGCACG
>NZ_JAZKVY010000142.1:0-504 GCF_036624925.1 Stenotrophomonas sp. A3_2 | reverse complement strand
CGGAACGCATCGCCGCGCGTCTCTCCACTGGCAATATCTACGTCAACCGCAATATGATCGGCGCGGTGGTGGGGGTGCAGCCCTTCGGCGGCTCGGGGCTTTCCGGCACCGGGCCGAAGGCGGGCGGCCCCGATTATCTGCGCCGCTTCGCGCTGGAGCAGACCGTATCGGTGAATACGGCGGCCGCCGGCGGCAACGCGGCGCTACTGACGGCGGAGGAATGATGCTGGAGGGGCCGGAAGTCGAAGGGCATGTGCGGCATACGGGCCATCGGCGCCTCGACACGGTGCTGGGCTTGGCCGCCGTGGTGATGTCCGCCACCTCGGTTGGTATCGCGCTGCATCACGGGCGCATCATGGAGAAGCTCGTCGCCGCCAATACCTGGCCTGTGCTCACCTTCGATTCCAGCAACACGGACTATACCGGCAAGCGCCATGTGGTGAAGCTCTCCCTGCAGAATGTCGGCGTGGGGCCGACGCGTATCGAGACCTTCGAGGTGTTCTA
>NZ_JAZKVY010000141.1:0-319 GCF_036624925.1 Stenotrophomonas sp. A3_2 | reverse complement strand
AGGAACGCGCCAACCTGCAAGCCCTGCGCGCGCTTATCAGCGATAGTCTTCACTCTGCGGAAAATTCTTATGAAACTGATCAATAAAAAATTTGCAGGCGCCATCCTGCTGGGACTCAGCTTCACCGGACTCGGCATCTATGCCGGCAACCTGCAAACCACGCCCGACACACCGGAAAGCAGCGCAGTCCGCCAGGTCATGAGTAAAAAATTCCCTGATAGCAACGGATTACGGCAATCGCTTTCAAGCTGGAAAAACCAGTTGCTTGTAGTTAACTTCTGGGCAACCTGGTGCGCGCCCTGCGTACAGGAAATGCCGG
>NZ_JAZKVY010000140.1:0-417 GCF_036624925.1 Stenotrophomonas sp. A3_2 | reverse complement strand
CTGCACGACTGCCTTGGCGGTAAAATCATAGGTGCCATCGCCCTTGATCCACGGCCCGTCGCGATAGGCGCCGCCGCCAAAGGGATCGACCCGGCACGCCCAGATATAGCCAACCCGTGGCGCTTTTGAGAGGTGGCCATCGCCGATCGGCAAATGGTGCAGGTCAACCTCATGCGCCGCAACCGGCAGCGCCGCGAGGGCAAGCGACCCGATCGCCAGCGTCGCGTGCGCCCTCACGCCTCCAGCTCGACGTCCCAATAGAGCCAGTCGCGCCAGGTTTCGTGGAGGTAATTGGGCGGGAAGCGGCGGCCATGTTCCTGCAGCTGCCAGCTGGTCGGGCGGATCGGTGCATAGGGCAGCGGCATGCCGGCCTGTTTGGGGGTGCGGCCACCTTTTTTGAGGTTGCAGGGCGCGCAG
>NZ_JAZKVY010000139.1:0-485 GCF_036624925.1 Stenotrophomonas sp. A3_2 | reverse complement strand
CGACCGAGCCGGACTGGCAGCTGGTCTCGCGCGAGATGAAGCGCAAGAGCGTGACGCTGTTGCTGTTGTGGCAGGAATATCGCGAGGCCCATCCCGACGGCTTTGGCTACACCTGGTTCTGCGACAAGTTCGGCGCGCACGAGAAGCGCACTCGCCCGACCTATCGCCACCGGCATGCCGCCGGCGCGGTGATGCAGACCGACTACGCCGGACAGACGATCCCGCTGATCGATCCGGGCACCGGCGAAGTCCACGCGGTGCAGTTGTTCGTCGCGGTGCTGGGAGCATCGAGCTACACCTTCGCGGTGGCGAGCTAGCACCAGCGGCTGCCCGACTGGATCGAAGGCCAGGTCCGGGCGCTGGAGTACTTCGGCGGAGTGCCCACTTCGATCGTCTGCGACAATCTCAAGGCGGGGGTGGCCAAGGCGCTGTGGTTCGAGCCGACCCTGACCGCGACCTTCGCGGCGATGGCGGATCATTACGAC
>NZ_JAZKVY010000138.1:0-334 GCF_036624925.1 Stenotrophomonas sp. A3_2 | reverse complement strand
CGAGTACAGCCAGCGTTTCCGCGCGATGGAGCCACTGAACCAGCCGCGCGCAAAGAAGTAAGGGGTTTGCGGCCGGGCTGCGCCCGGCACCCGCCGAGGCCGGAGCAACAGCAACAGCGGGTTTACTGAGGGATGGCGGGGGGCCGGGGGGTTGGGGGGGGGGCGGGGCTCAGGGCCGGGAGGGGGGGGGGGGGCGCCCCCGGGCGGCCCCCCCCCCCCAAAGCGGCCTATCCCCCGCCGCCCCCCCACACCCCCCCGCCCCCGCCATCCCTCAGTAAACCCGCTGTTGCTGTTGCTCCGGCCTCGGCGGGTGCCGGGCGCAGCCCGGCCGCAA
>NZ_JAZKVY010000013.1:0-468 GCF_036624925.1 Stenotrophomonas sp. A3_2 | reverse complement strand
GTTGTGGATGGAGATATAGGCCGCCACCGCCGGGCAGCCGGTGGACAGCGCCTCGAACACCAGCGCCGCGTCCAGCCGGCCAAGCCCGCTCCCGCCCACATCCTCCCGCACATAGATGCCGCCGAACCCCAGCTCCGCCGTCGCGCGGATCACATCCAGCGGGAAATGCTTCTCCTTGTCCCAGGCGAGCGCATGCGGCGCCAGGCGCTCATCGGCGCAGCCGCGCGCCATATCGGCGATCGCGCGCTGTTCCTCGGTCAGCGCGAAGGCCGGGGCGGGCAGGGGCGAGATCTGATCCATGGCGGGGGACCTCTTCAGGACATGGTGGGAATGACGAAGCTCGCTCCTTCCTTCACGCCGGAAGGCCAGCGGGCGGTGACGGTCTTGGTCTTGGTATAGAAGCGGATCGAATCCGGCCCGTGCTGGTTCAGATCGCCGAAGCCGCTCGCTTTCCAGCCGCCGAACGTG
>NZ_JAZKVY010000002.1:0-306 GCF_036624925.1 Stenotrophomonas sp. A3_2 | reverse complement strand
TCGAGGCGGTCGAGCGCAGCATTGATCGCCTTGACGAGCGGGGTGATCTCGATCGGCACCTTGTCGAGCGGCAGCTGCACGCCGCGCTGGTCGATGTCGATGCGTTCGGCCTGCGCCGCGACTTGCGCCAGACCCGTCATGGCCCGGCGCACCACGAACGGGGTCGCGACCAGCGTCGCCAGCGTCATCAGCACGATGATCGGCAGTATCATGTTGAGGAACAGCAGCGGGGCGCTCTCCAGCGCGCGCCACATCGAGAGCTGGCCGTACGTGCCGGTCAGGATCTGGATCCGTCCCGCCGAGGTG
>NZ_JAZKVY010000137.1:0-55667 GCF_036624925.1 Stenotrophomonas sp. A3_2 | reverse complement strand
CGTGCGGACCAACGGTCCGCACCCGCCGTAACCTGCGGTAGTGGCGGCGCGGGGGGGGCCCCCCCCCCCCCCCCACGGGGGGGGGCGCCCCGCGGGGGGGGGGGGGGGGGGGGGCGGGGGGGGGGCCCCCCCGCGGCCCCCCCCCGCCGTAACCTGCGGTAGTGCCGGCCGCTGGCCGGCAACCCCACCACGACCTCAGCGCAGGTAATCGCTCCGCGCCATCGCTTCACCCAGGTAATCCAGGAACGAGCTGATCCGCGCCGACACCGCCGTGTTGCGGTAATACACCGCGTGGATCGGCTGGTACACATCCAGCGTCTGCGTCGCCAGCACCGGCACCAACGTGCCGGCGGCGCGGTCGCGGTCGGTCACGAAGTCGGACAGGCAGGTGATGCCCACGCCTTCCACCGCCAGTCGGCGTAGTGTTTCGCCGCTGGACACCGCGATATCCGGACGCACCCGCAGCAGGCCATCGGCATCGCCCGGCAGCGGCCAGTGATTCAACGATTCCGGTTCGTTGAAGCTGAGCAGGGTGTGCTGGCCCAGCGCGGCGACGCTGGCCGGTTCGCCGTGTGCCGCCAGGTAGGCCGGACTGGCCACCAGCCGCAGCTGGCAGCGACCCAACGGCCGCGCATGCAGGGTGGAGTCGGCCAGCGGCCCGATCCGGATCGCCAGGTCGGTGCGCCGTTCCAGCAGGTCGATGTAGCGCTCGGAGCTGTTCAACTCCAGCTGCACCTCCGGGTAGCGCGCGCGGTACCCGGCCACCAGCGGCGCGATCACGTGCAGCACGAACGGCATCGCCGCATCCACGCGCAGGCGCCCGGCCGGGCGCTCGCGGCGGGCGGCCATCTGTTCCTCGGCGGACTCCACCGCATCGATGATCGCCCGTGCATGGCGCAGGTAGGCCTCGCCCTCTGCCGTCAGGTGCAGGCGGCGGGTGGTACGGGTCAACAGGGTGGTGCCGAGCTTGTCTTCCAGCCGCCCCAGCGCCCGGCTCACGCCCGATGGCGTCTGCCCCAGCTGTTCGGCGGCAGCACTGATCGACCCGCTGTCGATCACCGCGAGGAAGGCCTGCATTTCATCGAGAGTGGTTTTCATGCCGCCATTATTGACTGGGCGGCAATAGTGATTGGCGTGAAGACCGGTTTTTCGGCAAAGGTGCGCCGCGCACACTGCGCGCCTTCCTTCCCTCCGGAGCCGGCCATGATCCGTGGCATTCCCCTCGCCCTGCTGGCGCTGACCCTCGGTGCCTTCGCCATCGGTACCACCGAGTTCGTCATCGTCGGCCTGATTCCCACCATTGCCGCCGACCTGCAGGTCAGCCTGCCCTCGGCCGGCCTGCTGGTCTCTCTGTATGCCCTCGGCGTGGCCATCGGTGCGCCGGTGCTGACCGCGCTCACCGGCCGCGTACCGCGCAAGTCGCTGCTGGTGGCGCTGATGGTGCTGTTCACCCTCGGCAACGTCATCGCCTTCCTGGCGCCGGGCTACACCTCGCTGATCGTCGCCCGCATCCTCACCGGCCTCGCCCACGGTGTGTTCTTCTCGATCGGTTCGATCATCGCCACCGCGGTGGTGCCGAAGGAGAAGGCCGCCAGCGCGATCGCCATCATGTTCACCGGCCTCACCGTGGCGCTGGTGACCGGTGTGCCGCTGGGCACCTTCATCGGCCAGCACCTGGGCTGGCGCGCCACCTTCCTGGCGGTGGCCGCGCTGGGCGTGATCGCCCTGCTCGGCGCGCTGCTGTTCGTGCCGCGCAGCGTGCCGCAGAGTGCGCCGGCCAGCTTCCGCCAGCAGCTGGCCGTACTCGCCCAACCCCGCCTGCTGCTGGTCTATGCGATGACCGCGCTGGGCTACGGCGGCACCTTCCTGGCCTTCACCTATCTGGCGCCGATCTTGCAAGTCGTCACTGGTTTCTCGGCAAACGCAGTCAGCCTGGTGCTGCTGGTGTACGGCGTGTCGGTGGCGATCGGCAACCTGTGGGGCGGGCGCATGGCCGACCGCATGGGCCCGGTGCCCGCACTGAAGCGCATCTTCGCCCTGTTGGCCGTCGTGCTGTTCGTGCTCACCTTCACCGCCTACAACACCTGGCTGATGCTGCTGACGGTGCTGGCACTGGGTGCGGTGGCCTTCGGCAACGTGCCCGGCCTGCAGGTGTATGTGGTCAAGCAGGCTCAGCGCTATGCGCCGCAGGCCACCGACGTGGCATCGGGGCTGAACATCGCCGCCTTCAACATCGGCATCGCGCTGGGCGCCTCGCTCGGCGGCCTGGTGGTGGAGAACATCGGCCTGATGCACACGCCGTGGCTGGGCGCGCTGGTGGTGGTGGGTGCGTATGCACTGACCGTGCTCAGCGGCCGCTTGGACCGCCGCGACGGCATCGATGACCGCGCCGATGGCATCGCCGTGGCCACGCATTGAGATAGGTCATGCCCTGCCGGTACGGTGGTGCAATGCACCGTTGCCGGCACGCATGCGGCCACTGGCCTACCCTTTGCTGGATATTCGCATCCCTCCCCTCTGCTGGAGCTCCCCATGACTGTCCCCGCCTTCGGTCTCGGCACCTTCCGCCTGAAAGACCAGACCGTGATCGACTCGGTGCGCAACGCACTGGATGTCGGCTACCGCGCCATCGATACCGCGCAGATCTACGGCAATGAAGCCGAGGTCGGCCAGGCCATCGCCGATTCCGGCGTGCCGCGCGAAGAGATCTACCTGACCACCAAGGTCTGGATCACCGCGTTCAAGCGCGAAGCGCTGCTGGCCAGCCTGCATACCAGTCTGGAAAAGCTGCGTACCGATCATGTGGACCTGACGCTGATCCACTGGCCGTCGCCGAACGACAAGGTCGACGTGCCGATGGAGGAGTACCTGCCGGCGCTGGCCGAGGCCAAGGCACAGGGCCTGACGAAGGCGATCGGCATCTCCAACTTCACCATCGCCCAGACCCGCAAGGCCATCGAGATCCTTGGCGCCGATGCCATCGCCACCAACCAGATCGAGATCCATCCCTACCTGCAGAACCGCCTGCTGGTGAAGTTCCTGCAGGACAACGGCATCCACATCACTGCCTACATGAGCCTGGCCTATGGCGAGGTGATCAAGGACCCGGTGATCCAGGCCATTGCCGGCCGCCACCAGGCCACTCCGGCGCAGATCGCGCTGGCCTGGGCGCTGCAGCAGGGCTTCTCGGTGATCCCGTCGTCGACCAAGCGCGAGAACCTGTCGAGCGACCTGGAAGCGGCAGCGATCCGCCTGACCGACGAAGACATGGCGCAGATCGCCAAGCTGGACCGTGGCCATCGCCTGGCGAATCCGGAAGGGATTGCACCCGCCTGGGATTGATTCCAACTGCGGTTACAGCTCGGAATCGGTAGGGTCCGCCCTTGGTCGGCACTGACCTCTGATGGATCATTGAAACACCGTGCGGACCAAGGTCCGCACCCACCAGAAGCGGCTTTTGGCCTAGCCCTGCAGCAACCACCCGCGCATTGCCGCACTGACCTCATCCGGCTTTTCCATCGGTGCCAGGTGCCCGCAGTCCGGCACCACCACCAGCTGCGAGTGCGGCACCAGGGCGTGCATTTCCTCGCTGACCGCGAGTGGCGTAATGCGGTCGTTGGCCCCGCAGATGATCAACAGCGGATCGCGGTAGCCAGCCAGCACGTCATGGCCGTCACGGCGTTCCAGCGCACTCTGGCGCAGGAACACGTCCGCGCCCAGGCGGGCGGTCATGTCACGCACACGTTGCACCAGCACGTAATCATCCAGCCGCGAGGCATCGATGTAGCTGCGCATCAGCACATCGCCGAAGCCATGGAACTTGCCGGGCAGGCGCACGCTGGCCCGTTGGCTGCGGCGCTGTTCGGCACGTTCCGGTGAATCGGCGTGGATCGAGGTATCGACCAGCGCCAGCTGCAGCACACGCTCGGGCGCGATGCGCAGGATCTGCTGGGCGACGAAGCCACCCAGCGAGAAACCGGCGAGGGCGAAGCGTTCCGGCGCCTGCGCCAGCACGTCCTCGGCCACCGCCTGCAGGGTCTCAGCACGGGTCTGGTCGCCCACCGTGCAATCGGCAATGTCGGCCAGGTCAGCCAACTGCGCGCGCCACAGCTCAGCGTCGTTGAGCAGGCCAGGCAGCAGCAGCAGGGGGATGCGGTCGGTCATGCGGGTATTGTCGCGCCAGCGCGGTGGCGGCGCCATGCCAGCGACCGCGCCAAGCGCGGCGACATGCCCCGGATGAAACAGGCGCGCTGGACCCGCGCCCGCTTCTGGATACCCTGTGGGACGCCAGTCAGACCGATGCCGCGACGCATTCCTCGGCGTCGGAAGCAGGCGCCGTCGACGCCTCACGCTGGGGCCGCACCTCCTGGACGATCCGCCCCTGCTCCATCACGAGCACGCGGTCGGCGCTGTTTATGGTCTCCGGCCTATGGGCCACGATCACCTTGGTCAGCTCCATACGCTGCACGGCTTCGTTGACCAAGCGCTCGCGCATGACATCAAGATGGCTGGTGGCCTCATCTAGAAACAGAATCCGTGGCCGGCGGTAGAGGGCGCGGGCCAGAATCACTCGCTGCTTCTGACCGCCTGAGAGCGAGTTGCCCATGCCGCCGATAAGACCGTGGTAACCCATCGCCATCCCCGCGATGTCATCATGCACCGCGGCCATTCGAGCAGCTTCCTCAATGCGCTGTTCATCAACCTTTGCCAGCACCACGTAGTGGTTCAGATCCCAATGCAGGATACAAGCCGGTTTGAGCTGGGAAAGATGCTCCATCTCAAGCCGCAAGGGCCGCGAAGACAACCCCAGTTGCTGGCCAATGTGGATGAGCTGGCCCAACTTGGCACCCTTGAGCGACAACGGATAGCGTCGGCGGATCTCGCTCAAGCCGATCCTCTTTCCGTGGAAATCGGCGATCATCGCGATCGACGCCAGCCCACACTCCGTTGCCTCCGACTGAAGTATCGCTTTCATTCCGATGACAAGCCCAAGCTCCCAGTCAATTTGAAACAGAAGTCCTTGGCACGATCATCGGTGCCGATAGCCTTTACTGAGCACGCCGCATGAACTGGGCGGCGCGAATGCATCCCCGCACAGGGGTTCAATTCGATGTGTGTTCTCTCTGAATCCGCTTGCGCCTTGCATCCGCGAATCTGGCGATGGCAACCACCACCGCACCAACGCACAGAAGTGGCCAAATCCAGCGGCCTGAAGATGCCGCGACCACGGCCAGGCAGCACACACAGATGGCGAATGTCTTTTCGTCGATACCCGGAAACTTCATGATCTGCTCTCCTCGTGCCAGCATTTTCCGAAACCAATGGCTCCAAACAGATCGCGCAGGGGCGCGCGAGCACCCCTACGCGACACCCATCACATCAGGTAGTGACCCACGATCGCACCGTAAATGCCACCACTGACGGCGCCGGCGAACGCGCCCACCGGGCCCCCCACCAAGAACCCGATTGCAGCACCGGCGACCGCACCACCGGCCAAGCCGTTCGAAGCGCCTTCACCCGCGCCATCGACATTGGCAACTTCGGCATTGTTGAGTTCACGCATGATGATTCCCCCTATTTGAATACGATTGTTCGAGTTTCAGAGAAGGTGTACTTACATCAGGTAAAGCGCAACGGCAATTCCACCGCCGATGAGCGCACCGGCAGCGGCCCCGGCCGGGCCGCCGACGAGTGCACCGGCAAAACCACCTGCACCGGCACGGTTGAGAAAGGCGCCCATCGCACCTTTACCCTCGACTTCGATAACTTCATCCATGGTCAGTTCACGCACAATCGATCTGCTGAAATTGGCACACGTCCAGTGTGCATGGGATCCTGGCCAGCTTCCTATGCAGAAGGTTGAAGATGGTGGTGCTGGGGTGACCGCGTTTTGACAGTTCATCATAGAGCGTTGCCCCTAGCGACACCGCTTGAGGCCCATTCGGCCATGTAGAGCATCTGGCGCAGCATCAACGGGCCCTGTTTGGACAGCCGACGCCGCCCAGTTCTGCCGCCAGACTCGTTGGGCCGGGGATCCAGGCCGATCCATGCATCGGCGTTAGCCAACGGCCAGCGCGTCATGTAGTAGATCAGGTGAGCCACGACGGCGGAGCCGATACCAGGAGGCGCCTGTAGAACGCGCAGTGCTCTTCATCGCGACTCAAGCGCCGCAGCGTGCTTTCCAGCTGGCTAGCGTCCCAGCCAGGGCGCGGGACAGATCTGACAGCTCTCTAGGGGGCACTTCCGCTTACCCCGAAGGATTGCTACGAGCGCGCGCGTGCCTCCACCAGCGCCCGCCGCTAGTGCAGCAAATCGTGCATCAGTTGCTGCTCGTCGGTACGCGGTACGTATTCACGCAGACGATCGCTCTCCCTCTTCACGTGGCGGGCGATCGCTTGGGATGCCCTGAACAATCGTTGCTGAGTGCTGGATTTCCAGCACCAGAGTGCAATACAGAACGCTAGTCATCCCTCTCGACCTGGACATCGACCTTATCCCGAAAAATAACTGAAATGAAAGACAAAATCAGAGCTGGTAGCCCCAAAAGCAGCACGAAAGACAAAGGCGCACCAAACGACCATAGAGCTGCAGAAAATACAACAGCCGAAACCCCAAGCAGCAGGAACGAGCACTTAACTTTCTTTATTGATAGGTAACTTGCCGTCGAACACAGCAGCGAGAAAGCGGCAACGAAAACCCCGACCACCTGAGGAACCTGCAAAGGCTCAGCACCCCTCAGCGCTGCCACCAGCATCAGCGCTGAGGCAGACGCCATTGCTACCAGGGAAATAAAATAGAACTTGCCATGTCGCCCATCAAATCCATCAGTAATCTTCACATCAACCCTCAAGGGATCGCAGGGCGAAATCACCGCGATCCGGCCAATTATTTACCAAGCCATCCGATCGAGCTGATCGCCCGCATAACCAGCACCAGCAATAGCAACACCAGCGACAAAACCTTTACCAAACGCAGTTCCAATCCCAACGACGACCGGCACAGCTGCACCGTCGACGCTCTCAACTTCAAGAATGGTCAATTAGCGACAGTCAGCACCGAGAGTGCGGCAAACAGAGGGAACGCCCAAAGCCTCTGGGATTGGGAGAGCATAATGCCGCCCAACCAGCTGCTTCGCTTTGCATCCAAGACTGGGTGTCTAAGCAACGAATCCGACATCCCGTCTCCGAGCGCTGTTGGCGGGCGCATCACCCTAGCGCGTACTAAACCGTAGCGTGACTTTCCACAGCGATCAAATAGGCATTTGCGACACCAATGTAGCCATCGTCTTTGTTCTATCCAACTGAGAATTCGACTTCACTCCAAGACTCGTAATGAATACCTGATGTTGGAGGTGTTCTGAGCAACTCCCTGCGAATGCGGGATGGAGATCGCTCGGCTCGTCTGTCGGCCCATATCCGCAGATCCATGCTCGTCAGTCCCTCCACCCCGGCTCCTACATACCGCGTAGGCGCTGGGAGGAACATACAAGGAACATACAAGCCCATGCTCGGCTGCCTCTGGAACAGTCGAGCGTAGCCTCGGTTCTACATCGGAGTTTGCGGCACCTCGACCTGCTGCACCGGCAGGGTCACCATCATCACTGTCGGGTCGTCCGGATCGAGCCTGGTCTTGAAGCCCAGGCTCTGGCACATCGCCAGCATGGTGCTGTTCTCGCGCAGTACCTGGCCTTCGACCACGTCCAGGCCCAGCCACTTGGCGTACTCGATCATGATCGCCATCAGCCGCCAGCCGATGCCGTGGCCCTTCAGGTCCGAGCGGATCAGGATTCCGTACTCGCCACGGTGGTAATCGGCATCGGCGTGCAGGCGCACCGCGCCGAGCATTTCGCCACTGCGCGGTTCGATCGCCACCAGTGCGATCGAGCGTGCGTAGTCGAGCTGGGTCAGGCGCGCGATGAACTCGTGGCTGAAGTGCTTCACCGACTGGAAGAAGCGCAGGCGCAGGTCCTCGTCGCTGACGCGGGCGAAGAACGCACGGAACAGCGCGTCGTCTTCGGGCCGCACCGGGCGCACGAAGGCCCGGCCGCCATCGGACAGTTCGATGGTGCGCTCCCACTCCTTCGGGTACGGGAACACCGAAAAACGCGGATGGCCACGGCCCTTGTGCAGGATGCGCGATGGCGCCACCGCCACGCGTGCGTCGAGGGCGAGGATGCCCTTGCCGTCGACCAGCAACGGATTGATGTCCAGCGTACGCACTTCGGGGATGTCGGCAGCCAGTTGTGCCAGCTTGACCAGCGCCAATGCCAGTGCGCGCTCGTCGGCGGCAGGCACATCGCCATAGGCCTTGAGGATG
This sequence comes from Stenotrophomonas sp. A3_2, assembly GCF_036624925.1. Taxonomy (NCBI): domain Bacteria; kingdom Pseudomonadati; phylum Pseudomonadota; class Gammaproteobacteria; order Lysobacterales; family Lysobacteraceae; genus Stenotrophomonas; species Stenotrophomonas sp. A3_2. The sequence continues at coordinate 47,351 of NZ_JAZKVY010000137.1, read as the reverse complement.
CGCGAGGCGCGGGTCTGGCCGATCAGCTCGTGGGCCAGGCGCAGGTCCAGCGGCGGCAGCGCCAACGCCTTGTCATTGATGACTTCAACCGCGGTACCGCCACGGCCGACCACGATCACCGGGCCGAACGTCGCGTCATCGGCAATACCGACGATCAACTCGCGCGCCTTCGGGCGAACGATGGTCGGCTGCACCAGCAGACCATCGATGCGCGCATCCGGCCGCAGCTGGCGTGCACGCGACAGGATCGCGTTGGCCGCGCTCTGCACCGCCGGCAGGGTGGACAGGTTCAGGCGCACGCCGTCCACTTCCGACTTGTGCGGAATATCCGGCGAGAGAATCTTCAGCGCGACCGTGGCACCGCGTTCCAGCAGCGGCTGTGCCAGATCCATCGCCTCGTGCGCGTCACGCGCATGCATCACCGGCGCGGAGGGAATGCCGTAGGCCTTGAGCAGTTCATGCGTAGCCAGCGGGTCCAGCCACTGCTGGCCGTTGGCCAGCGCGGCATCGACCAGTGCGCGCGCGGCGGCCGTGTCGACGCTGAAGTCCTGCGGCAGGCTGGGCGGCGTTTCCATCAACGCGTTCTGCGCTTCGCGGTAGCGCACCAGATGCTGGAAGCCACGTACGGCTTCGGCCTCGGTCGGATAGGTCGGCACCCGCGCCGCGTTGAGCGTGGCGGTGGCCTGGTCATCGTTGCCCAGCCACACCGCGAACACCGGCTTGTCGCGGTGATGGCGCGGGCGCAGTCCGAGCGTGCGGGTAAGCGCCTGTGCGGCGTCTGCGGATGAAGTGAATGCGGTCGGCACGTTGACCACCATCACCGCATCATTCTCGTTGTCGGCCAGCAGCGCCTCGATGGCGGCGGCATAGCGGTCACCATCGGCGTCGACCACGATGTCGACCGGGTTGCTGCGCGACCAGCCCTGCGGCAGCACGGCGTCGAGTTTCTCGACCGTGCTGTCGGACAGGGTGGCCAGCGTGCCACGCAGCGCGATCAGCTGGTCCACGGCAAGGCGACCGACGCCGCCACCATTGCTGAGAATGGCCAGGCGACGACCGGGGAAGGTCCCCAACCGGCCCAGCGATTCGGCGGCCGTGAACAGTTCGTCCAGCGCGCCCACGCGCAGCAGGCCGGCGCGGTTGAAGGCGGCACCGTACACATCATCGGCACGGGCCAGGGCCTGCACATGGGTATCGCGGCTGCCCGGCTGCACGCGCTCGGCGCGCCCCGACTTCACCACCACCACCGGCTTGGCGCGGGCGGCGGCACGCGCAGCCGACATGAACTTGCGCGCGTCCTTGATCTGCTCGACGTAGAGCAGGATGGCGCGCGTACGGTAATCGGTGGCGAAGTAGTCGAGCAGATCGCCGAAGTCGACGTCCAGCGTGTCGCCCAGCGAGACCACGGCAGAGAACCCGACCGAGCGCGCCACGCCCCACTCCACCAGTGCGGCGGCGATGGCCGAGGATTCGGAGATCAACGCAAGATCACCGGCCTGCGGGAAGTGCGCGGCGATGCTGGCATTGAGCCGTGCGTGCGGCGCGATCACGCCCAGGCAATGCGGCCCGAGGATGCGCAGGCCATGCTTGCGCGCCACCGCCTCCACCTGTGCAGACAACGAACCGGGGCCTTCGCCCAGGTGCGCGGTGAGGATGATCGCCGCCTGCACGCCACGTTCGGCGGCAGTGCGCACCACCTGCGGCACGATGGCCGCTGGTGCGGTGATCACCGCCAAGTCGGGGACCCAGTCCAGGTCCTTCAGCCGCTTGACCGTGCGGATGCCATCGATCTCGGCATGCCGCGGATTGATCCACGCCACCTTGCCGGGGAAGCCGGTGCCGCGCAGGTTGCGCATCACCGCGCGGCCGGCCGAACGCTCACGCGGACTGCCGCCGATCACCGCGACCGACTGCGGACGGAACACGGACTGCAGGTGGTAGGTACTCATGCGCCTACGGTACACGGACTGGCGCGGCAACGGCATGATCGTGCGCAAGGTCCTGATACCGCACCCACGCATGGCTGGATCTACCGCCGGGACCAGTAGATCCACGTCATGTGTGGATGACGCTCCCGTTACAACAGCGTGCCGTGCAGGATCATCGCGGCGATGCTGAAATAGATCACCAGGCCGGTCACGTCCACCAGGGTGGCCACGAACGGGGCCGAGGCGCTGGCCGGGTCGAAACCGAGCCGCTTGAGGATGAAGGGCAGCATCGAGCCGGACAGCGAACCGAAGGTGACGATGCCGACCAGCGCGGCACCGATGGTGATCGCCAGCAGTATCCAGTGCTCGCCGTAGTCGTGCAGGCCGCCCAGCTGCCAGATCACGATGCGCACGATGGCCAGGCAGCCGAGGATCGCGCCCAGCACCATGCCGGTGGGCACTTCGCGCAGGGCCACCTTCCACCAGTCGCGCAGGCGCAGCTCGCGCAGCGCCAGGCTGCGGATCAGCAGCGAGGTGGCCTGCGAACCGGAGTTGCCGCCCGAACTCATGATGAGCGGAATGAACAGGGTCAGCACCACCGCGCGCGCCAGTTCGTCCTCATAGTGCTGCATCGCGCTGGCGGTCAGCATCTCGCCCAGGAACAGCACGCTCAGCCAGCCGGCGCGCTTGCGCAGCATCTCCAGGAAGCCGATCTGCATGTAGGGCTTGTCCAGTGCCTCCATGCCGCCGAACTTGTGCGCGTCCTCGGTCGATTCCTCGATCAGCGCGTCGAGCACGTCGTCCACGGTGACGATGCCGAGCATCTGCTGCTGCGCATCGACCACCGGGATCGCCAGCAGGTCGTGGCGACGGATCAGCCGTGCCACTTCTTCCTGGTCCATCAGTGCGTCCACCGTCACCGGTGGATTGACCTGGGCCACGTCCAGGATCGACTCCTCCGGCAGGCCGGTGATCAGCCGGCGCATGGTCACCACCTGCTGCAGCTGCTGGCTGGACGGCTCCAGCACGTAGATCGCGTACACCGTTTCACGGGTGCGCTCGACCTGGCGGATGTGCTGCAGGGTCTGCGCCACGGTCCAGCTGGCGGGTACCGCCACGTACTCGGTGGTCATCAGCGCACCGGCGGTGTTCGGCGGGTAGCTGAGCAGCTTCTGGATGGCCTGGCGGGCGTCGGTGCCCAGCAGCGGGATCAACCGCGCGCGTTCTTCCTCATCCAGCTCATGGACGATGTCGGTGGCGCGGTCGTCGGCCATCAAGCCGAGCAGGGCGGCAGCGCGCGCCGGGGGCAGTGCAGCCACCAGCTCGCCACTGCGGTGCAGTTCCGGCGCTTCCAGCATCTTCACTGCACGCGGCAACGGAAGGGCAGCCAGCGTTTCCGCGGCGCGGGTCAGCTCCAGCGTGTTGAGGAATTCCACCGCATCGGCAGTGTTGAAGTTCGCCAGCGGCGCGGCCAGTGCGGCGGCATCGGCCACCGGGCGCAGCAATTGCTTCTGGTTCATCGGGTTTGCCTTGTGGGGGTGCGACCTCGCGCAACGCCAACGCAGGCAAACCGTCCCGATGTCAGGCGGTGGCCATCGCTGGCGTCGAACGAGGTCGACTTCTACTGTCGCTGGACATGGGTTGGGGACTCCGGAATGCGCGTGCCGGCGGTGCGCCGCCAGCGGCGGGCAGTCTGGACCCGTGGGCCATGCAGGTCAACCCGGCATCCCTGCGCCGGGCGCCGGCCGGCCGGTTGTTCTCGTGCATACACAGACCGGCGCGCATAATGGCCGGGTGGCGCTCGCCACGCTTTCCCCACCCGAACGGACGCACTGCGGGCTTCCCCGATGACCAGGTATTCCCATGCATAGCGGCGGTCTGGAACTGGCCCTGGTGCTGCTGCTGGCGGCGGTCATTGCCGTGCCGGTGTTCAAGAAGTTCGGCTTCGGCGCGGTGCTGGGCTACCTGGCGGCCGGCGTGGTGCTGGGCCCGGACGGGCTGGGCTTCGTGCAGGACGCCGACCGCATCCTCGGCGCCGCCGAGATCGGCGTGGTGATGCTGCTGTTCGTGATCGGCCTGGAGCTGTCGCCGGCACGCCTGAAGGTGATGCGGCGCTCGGTGTTCGGCGCGGGCGCGGCGCAGGTGGCGATGTCCGGGCTGGTGCTGGGCGGCCTGCTGCTGCTCGACCACTTCCAGTGGAAGAGCGCGCTGGTGGTCGGAGTTGCGCTGGCGCTGTCATCCACCGCGGTAGGCCTGCAGCTGCTGTCCGAGCACAAGGCGATCAACAGCGACCATGGCCGGCTGGGTTTTGCCATCCTGCTGTTCCAGGACCTGATCGCGATCCCGCTGCTGGCGGCCATCCCGCTGCTGGGCGGGGCGAAGAACGAGACCCTGCGCTGGGAAGACGCCGCCGTGGCGCTCGGCGCGCTGGCCGTGGTGATCCTGTGCGGGCGACCGGTGCTGCGCAAGGTGTTCAGCATCATCGCCCGCACCCGCAGCCCGGAAGTGTTCACCGCCACCGCCCTGCTGGTGGTGCTGGGCACTGCCTGGTTCATGCAGGAAGCGGGCCTCAGCCCCAGCCTGGGCGCGTTCCTGGCCGGCGTGCTGCTGTCCGATTCGGAGTTCCGGCACGAACTGGAAGCGCAGATCGAGCCGTTCAAGGGCCTGCTGCTGGGCCTGTTCTTCATCGCGGTGGGCATGGGCATCGATCTCGACCGCATCGGCGCCGAGCCGTGGCTGATCGCCGCCGGCGTGGCGATCCTGCTGGTGGTCAAGTTCAGCCTGCTGTACGTGATTGGCCGCATCGCCAGGCTCAGTCCGCGGCAGTCGCTGCTGCTGGGCAGCGTGCTGTGGCTGGGGGGCGAGTTCGCCTTCGTGGTGTTCAACGAAGCGCAGCGCGCGCACCTGCTCGGCAACGCCAATCACGATCGGCTGGTGGCGATCGTCGGCCTGTCGATGGCGATCACGCCACTGCTGATGATCGCGCTGCTCAAGCTGCTCGGCCAGGAGAAGGCCCCACCGCGCGAGGCAGCCGAGGCCGACAAGGTGGCACCGGACAACCGCCCGAAGGTGCTGATCGCCGGCATGGGCCGCTTCGGCCAGGTGATCGCACGCCTGCTGACCGCACAGAAGGTGCCGTTCGTGGCGCTGGAGGCGAACCCGGACACCGTGGCCGACCTGCGCCGCTTCGGCAACCAGCTGTACTACGGTGACCCAACCCGGCCGGAGATGCTGCGTGCGGCGGGCGGCGAGCACATCGATGTGTTCGTGATCACCGTGGACGACCCGGAGACCAACCTGCGCGCGGTGCGCATGGTGCGCCGGCTGTACCCGGACGCGAAGGTGCTGGCGCGAGCGCGCAACCGCCAGCATGCATGGCGCCTGATGGACATGTCAGCCGAGCCGTTCCGCGAAGTGTTCGGCACCAGCCTGGAGATGAGCGGGCGCGTGCTGACCGCATTGGGCGTGGCACCGGACGTGGCCGAGCGCCATGTGCAGCGCTTCCGTGAGCATGATGAGCAGCTGCTGCGTGACCAGTACCTGGTGTACGACGACGAAGCCGCGGTGATCCAGACCTCGCGTGATGCGCGCAACGACCTGATGCACCTGTTCGAGGCCGACGCGGAAAGGGACGGCGAGTAGGTGTGCCGACCAACGGTCGGCACCCACCCGATCAATGGCGGACCCGGTAGTCCGGCCGCTGGCCGGCAATCCCGTGATCCCGGAGATGTCATGAGGTAGCCGGCCAGCGGCCGGCACTACCCTTTTCCAGCGATCAGCCGTTGTCGCGCAGGAACCGCGCCATCGAGGAAACGCCCGGCACGCGCGGCTCGAACTCGCCGGCCACGTCGATGAAGCCACGCATCACCGCGATCTCGCGCGGGCTGCGGTTGAGGCTGTCGCGCGCTTCCGGATCGGCGCCGGCGCGCAGCAGGCGCTGCACCAGCAGCGGCAGGCCATGCAGCGCGGCCAAATGCAACGGGCCGAAGCCGCGCGGATCACGCACGTCCAGGCTCACGTCCTCATCCAGCAGGCGCTCTACCGCCGCCATCACCACCTGCTCGTCGCAGGCGGTACCCGGCTCGGCGCGTGCGCCCAGCAGCAGCAGCAGGGGCGTGACCGAACCGGCGGCGGCCTGGTCCGGCTCGGCGCCCGCCAACAGCAGGGTGTCGAGCAGGGCCAGCAGGCGCGAGCGGTCGCGGGCACTGAAACCGTACAGCGCGGCACAGTGCAGCGGGCCCAGCTGCTGCGCGTCACCGGCGTGCACGTCGGCACCTGCGGTGAGCAGGCGCGCGACGATGTCCGGCAGGCCCAGCGCCGAGGCCAGCATCAGCACGGTCACCCCACCCGGCAGGCGATGTTCCAACTTGGCGCCGGCGTCGAGCAGGGCCGAGACGATATCCACCTGGCGCATGCTGACCGCCGCCGACAACGGCGTGGCACCACTGGCCGCGGCGTGCTGCGGATCGGCGCCACGCGCCAGCAGCAGGTCGGTCACCGCCAGATGGCCACCACCGGCGGCGCGCAGCAGCGCGGTGCAGCCCTGCGCATCGACCGCGTCGACGGCGAAGCCCAGATCGATCAGGCGGCGCACGGCGTCTACATCACCGGCCATCGCAGCGGCCGGCAGATCGGCCTCGCGCAGGGTACGGCGCGGCAACGGCCACACCCGCCAGTCCAGCCAGTCGGCCAGGTCACGGCGACCGATCGACAGCGCCACGCCCAACGGCGTCTGGCCGTCGGCGGCGCGGGCTTCCGGCGAGGCACCGTGCTGCACCAGCAGCTTCAGTGCGCCTTCGCGGGCCAACGCGGTGGCCAGGTGCAATGCGGTCATGCCGTGGCTGTCGCGCGCTTCACGATCGACACCGGCCTTGAGCAGGGCCTGCTGCAGGCGCAGCCAGCCCAGGCGCACCGCGAGCGACAGCGGCGGATCGCCGGCCGGCGAGGCGGCGAACGGATCGGCGCCACGTTCCAGCAGTTCCAGTGCCAGCTGTTCCAGGCCACGGGCGGCCTGGTCGTGTTGTGCGCAGGCAGCCAGGAAGCGCGCCAGGCCGCCGCGGCCGGTCGGCGACAGGCCACGCTGCAGCATGACCTGCAGCGCCGGCACCGCGTCGATGCCACGCGATAGTAGAGCGAACATCGGCGTGTCGGAACAGGCGTCACGCACGTAGGGATCGGCACCGTGGGCCAGCAGCCAATCGACCGCACGCGGCTCCAGCGCCAGCTCCGGATCGAGCAGCAGGCCACCCAGCTCTTCCGGCTGGCACAGCTTGGCCAGCGCGGCCATGCCTTCGGTGTTGCCGAAGCCCAGCGCTTCGCGCAGCAGGGTCAGCGGCGGGCGGTCGGGCAGCAGGCCACTTGCGCCGGCGGCTTCGCCACGCTCGGCCAGTCCATCGCTGACCGCAGCCGGCAATGGATAGGACGGGTCCAGCAGAGCCACGATCGCCCAGCGGCCGGCTTCGGCGGCATAGTCCACCGCACGGCGGCCGACCGGATCGGTGGCATCGGCGGCGATGCCGAGTTCGACCAGGCGCTTGATCAGCAGCGGCGAGACATCCTCGGCCATCGCCGCCAGCTGCACCGCATTACGGCCTTCGCCATCCACCGCGACCAGGTCCGGCTTGTGCGGCAGCAGATGCTCGATCACGGCGGCGCGACCGGCACGCGCCGCTTCCAGCCACGGCGTACGCCCCAGCGCATCGCGCGCTTCCAGATTGGCGCCGGCAGCCAGCAGCACGCCGATGATCTCGACGTGACCGGCCAGCGCCGCTTCATGCAGCGCGCTGCGACGCTGGCGATCACGCGCGTCGGCCCGCGCCTTGTGCTTGAGCAGCAGCTGCACGCCCGCCGGATCGTCGTCCTCGGTGGCGGCGGCGGCCAGCAGCACCGGGGTGCCATGGGCCGGTTCGCAGCGTGCACCGCGTTCGAGCAGGAAACGGGCCAGGCGCCAGTTGCCGACCTGGCAGGCCACGGCCAGCGGCGACCAGCCCTCGTTGTTCAACGCATCGACTTCGGCGGCGGCATCGCGCAGCAGCGCCGCCACACCCGGGTCGGAACTGCGCGCGGCATGGTGCAGCGGCGTGTTGCCATCGCTGTCGGTGGCACGCGAGTCGGCACCGTTGGCGAGCAGGGTCATCACCGCCTCGGGGCGGCCATGCCAGCTGTCACGGGTGGCGGCCAGCAGCGGGGTCATGCCCCGGTGCGGTGCGTTCACATCGACGCCGCGGGCGATCAGCTCGCGCAGCAGGCGCAGGTCCGGCAGCACCGCTGCCAGCACCGCCAGGCTGCGCTGGTCGCGCCAGTTCGGGTCCGGCAGCGCATACGGATCGGCACCGGCCTGCAGCAGTTGCAGGCCCCGGTCGATGCGGCCATGGCGGGCGGCTTCATACAGCGCCGGGGTCAGCTCCTGCGGCGCCATCGCCTCCAGCGGCGTGGTTTCGACCGCAGCGGAGAACATCGGTTCGCGCTCGTCGCTGGCCGTGGCCAGTGGGCCTGCGCGCAGCGACACCAGCGGTGCCGGCGCCACCCGCTGCAGCAGCAGGTGCAGCACGGGAGACAGCAGCACCACCGCCAGCGCGGCGGGCCAGTGTGCGCTTTCCGGCAGCAGCCCCGGCCAGGCCGGCAGCACCACCAGCGCGGCCAGCGCGATCACCAGCGCGGCCACACCGAGGCCGCGCCAGGCGCCCAGGTCACGCCCCGCCAGCGCCTGCCAGTGCTGGGCCAGGCTGCCGTCGAGGCGTTCGACATCGTTCCACAACGGCCAGGTGCGCCAGGCGGCGAGCAGGCCGGCACTGACCAGCACGCTCAGGCCCAGCACCGCCGCAAGGCTGCCGCTGTCGCGCAGCGCCGCCAGCGGCCAGGCCAGCAACAGCGCCAGCAGCAGCGGCGCGGCCGTCCACAACGCCAGCAGCGCCGGCAGGTCCTGGCGAGCGACCACCTTCAGCGGCAGCAGCGCGCGGCTGCGACGCCACCATGAGATCGCCAGCGCGAACGCTGGCTGCGCCAGTGCGGCCAGGACGGCACCCGGGAAGCCGCCCACGGCGGCGCCCAGCGCCAGCACCGCGCCCGCGGCGAAGGCAATTGACACAAGGCGCGGACGGGAGGCGTCAGTCATAGTGGCGCGGCATCAGGCTGGCCACCGACGGCGGCACCTGCAGGTAGAACCCGCGCTCGCTCATTTCGCTGCGGACCTTTTCCGGGTCAGCCTGCGCCAGGCGGCGCTGGGCATCCAGGGCCACCTCCAGGACGAAGGCGAGCGTCCCCAGCGAGGTGAGCAGCGGCGCGGGCAGCGCGCTGAAATCATCGCGACGGGGAACGTAGACGTAGGTGTCCGGCTTGAGTTGGCTTTTATAGACGTAGGCGTGCATGTCCGCGGGACGATAACCCGGGAAGAGCCATGATTGTGTCGGAAAGCCGACACCGGGGAAAGCCGTCAGCCGACGTTGGCGGCGTGATCGACGGCGTTTCCCCGGCGAGGTTCAGCAATGTGGCGGCGTCGTTCAGCCACGGCTGCCACCACACGGGCGCTTACTTGACCTTGGCGTAGGTGCCCTTCAGCGCGACACCCGCGAGGATGGCACCGGCGTAGCACTCGTAGTTGGTGCTGCTCTTGAACTCGTTCTTCTTGTAATAGCTGACGATGTCGACCACGGCGTTGGCGCCGCGCGACTTGGCACCGTCCTGCAGCGCGCGCAGTGCCGACAACGCAACCCAGCGGCAGGCCTCGGCATCGCTCTTGTTGGCGGCGTTGGTCTTCTTGTTGGTCACGTCTTCGCCCAGGCGCTGCTGCACGCTGACCGGCTGGCCGGCCAGATAGAAGCGCACGCTGCCGTCGATGCCAGCGTCCTTGGCGGCCTGCGAATTGACCAGTTCCTGCAGGGACTGTTCGACACGCGTGTCGCGGGCAGAGGCGGTGGAGGTCAGGGCCAGCAGCGCGGTGGCAGTGGCGATCATGAGAGTGCGGCGCATCGAAACTTCTCCTTGTCAGGGGTGCGGGTGGGTAGCGGAAACAGTGCGGTGGGACGGTGGTTCACTCGCGCCAGCGGCGGAACACCAGCGAGGTGTTGATGCCGCCGAAGGCGAAGTTGTTGCTCATCACGTACTCGGCCTGCAGTTCGCGGCCCTGCCCGGTGATGAAGTCGAGCTGGCCACAGCGCGGATCGACCTCGGCCAGGTTCAGGGTCGGCGCGAACCAGCCGGTGCGCATCATCTCGATGCTCAGCCAGGCCTCGAACGCGCCACAGGCACCCAGCATGTGGCCGACGTAGCTCTTCAGCGAGCTGATCGGCACGCGGCTGCCGAACACCTGTGCGGTGGCCTGGGTCTCGGCGATGTCGCCGTGGTCGGTGGCGGTGCCATGGGCGTTGACGTAGTCGATCTGCGCCGGGTCCAGGCCGGCGTCCTCCAATGCCAAGCGCATGGCCTGGGCCATGGTGTCGGCACTGGGCTGGGTGACGTGCTGGCCATCGCTGTTGGTGCCGTAGCCGACCACCTCGGCCAGGATGGTGGCGCCGCGCGCCTGCGCGTGTTCCAGGTCCTCCAGGATCAGCGTGCAGGCGCCCTCGCCCAGCACCAGGCCATCGCGGCCGGCATCGAATGGGCGTGGCGTGGTCTGCGGCGCGTCGTTGCGCACGCTGGTGGCGAACAGCGTGTCGAACACCGCCGCAGCGGTGGCATCGAGCTGCTCGGCACCGCCGGCCACCATCACCGTCTGCTTGCCGCTGCGGATGGCTTCATAGGCCGCACCCACGCCCTGGCTGCCCGAGGTACAGGCACTGGACGTGGTGTACACGCGCCCGGACAGGCCGAAGAACACGCCGATGTTGACCGGCGCGGTGTGGCTCATCATCTTCAGGTAGGTGGTGGCACTGATGCCATCGGTGGTGAACTCGTTGAGCATGCGCCCGAATTCACCGGTGGCCTCATGGCTGCCCGACGAGGAACCATAGGCCACGCCGGTACGGCCGCTGCGCAGCACCGGATGCTCGTGCAGGCCGGCTTCACGCAGTGCCACCTCAGTGGCGCGCACCGACATGATCGCGACCTTGCCCATCGAGCGGGTGGTCTTGCGGTTGTAGTTGGGCGGCAGCGCGAAATCCTGCGCCGGCGCCGCCAGCTTGGTGTTCAGCCCGGCATACACATCCCACTCGGGCATCGCACGCACCGCATTGCGGCAGCTGCGCAGGTGTGCCTCGATGGTCGGCCAATCGTGGCCGAGCGGACTGATGGCGGCGGCACCGGTGACCACCACGCGACGATTGGCGGCCATCAGAGCATGCCTCCGTTCACCGAGATCACCTGGCGGGTGATGTAGCCGGCCGGCTCGGACAGCAGGAACGCCACCGTCGCCGCCACTTCGTCGGGACGGCCGACGCGGCCGGCGGGAATCAGCTTGAGCGCGTGTTCAACCACTTCATCGTTGAGCATTTCGGTTTCGATCAGGCCCGGAGCCACGCAGTTGACGGTGATCTGGCGGCTGGCCAGTTCCAGCGCCAGCGCCTTGGTGGCACCGATGATGCCGGCCTTGGCAGCACTGTAGTTGACCTGGCCGCGGTTGCCGGCCAACCCGGATACCGACGACAGGGTGACGATGCGGCCCGGCTTGCGCCGCCGTACCATCGGCATGATCAGCGGATGCAGCACGTTGTAGAAGCCATCCAGGTTGGTGTGGATGACCTGGTCCCAATCGTCCTCCGACAGCGCCGGGAAGGCGCCGTCACGGGCGATGCCGGCATTGCAGACCACGCCGTAATACGCGCCATGTGCCTCGACATCGGCTTCCAGCGCGGCCCTCGCGGCCTCGCGGTCGGCCACGTCGAACACCAGCACGCGGGCCTGCTGGCCCAGTGCCTGGAGCTCAGCCTCCACGGCCTGTGCCTCTTCCAGGCGGCTGCGGCAATGCACCACCACGTCGAAGCCATCGCGCGCGATGCGCAGCGCAATGGCCCGGCCGATGCCCCGGCTGGCGCCGGTCACCAGCACGCTTCGATTCCCTGTCATGCCTGTCCACTCTCCAGATAGGCCATCGCGTCGGCCGGTTCGTACACCGACACGTTGGCTGTCGCCCATTCGTCCTCACCTGCCAGGATGCGGCAGGCGAACATCCCCAATCCATTGTCACCCAACAGCTCGCAGCGCGCCTGTACGCGCAGCCGCGAACCGGCGGGGAAGCTGCTGCGCGCGCTGCTGTAGCGGCGGCTGCCGAGCAGGAAGCCCAGCTGCGGCGGCTTGCCGGCTGCACGCGCACGGCAGCCGGCCCAGGCCGCGATGGCCTGCGCCATGTACTCAATGCCGACCCACGCCGGGACCTGGCCATCCTCGACGAACAGGCCTGCCTCGAGTACCACCAGCTCGGCCTCGAGGGTGTCCTGGTCCCAATGCGTGATGCGCTGCAGCAGGCACATGTCCTGGCGGTGCGGCACCACCTCTTCGATTGCATACAGCGTGTTCATCGACGCTCCAGTGCCAGCACGGCGTTGCTGCCGCCGAAAGCGAACGAATTGCTCAGCACCCGTCGCGGCGGCTGCGCCAGGCGGGTGGCCGGTGCGACCAGCGGCAACACCGGCAGCGCTGGGTCGGCCACGCCGTCCCACCAGTGCGGCGGCAGCTGCTGCTGCGGGTTCTCGGCCAGCACGATCCAGCACAGCGCCGCCTCGATGGCGCCCGAGGCACCCAGCGTGTGGCCGGTCAACGGCTTGGTCGAACTGGCCGGCACGTGGCTGCCCAGTACCTGCGACACGGCCAGGCTTTCCATCGCATCGTTGTGGCCGGTAGCTGTCCCATGCAGGTTCACATAGTCCACTTCGCCGGCGGCCCAGCCAGCACGCTGCAGCGCCTGCTGCAGGGCGTCGATGGCGCCCAGGCCCTGCGGGTCAGGCGCGGACATGTGGTGGGCATCGGCCGACTCGCCCCACCCCGCCAGGCATACCGGGCCGGGTTCGCGGGTGAGCAGGAACAGCGCGGCACCCTCGCCGATGTTGATACCAGTACGATGCTGCGAGAACGGATTGCAGCGTTGGGCCGAGACCGATTCCAGCGCGCTGAAGCCAGCCACGGTGAAGCGGCACAGGGAGTCCGCGCCGCCTGCGATCACGGCGTCGACGATGCCGGCGCGCAGCATGCGCGCGGCCGACATCAATGCCTTGGCGCTGGACGAACACGCCGTGGACAGGGTCCACGCCGGTCCCAGCGCGCCACTGCGCTGGCGCACGAACTGCGCGGCGGTACCCATTTCCTGCTGGGCGTAATCGAACCCTGGCGGCCACTGGCCCTGCTCGGCATGGGTGCGCAAGGCCTGCTCGGATTCACCGATGCCCGAGGTGCTGGTGCCCAACACCACCGCTACGCGCTCGGCGCCATGGCGGGCAATGGCTGCGCTCACCGCCGGAGCGATCTGCGCCAGTGCCACGTCCAGCAGGGCGTTGTTGCGCCCACGCAGGGCCACCGGCAGGTCTTCCAGCGTCGGCAGCGGCGTGCGTACTTCTCCCAGCGCCAGGGTGCGCCCCGGCATCAGGCTGTCGTTGGTGCTGAGCCCGCCCGGTACATCGGCGAACAGCGCCGACGCCACTGTGGCACGGTCCTCGCCAAGCGCGCAGACCATGCCCAGGTCGTTCAGGTAGATCGGTGCACTCATCGGTCCTGCCCGGCCATGTCGATTGATTCGATGCGCAGCGCATAGCCTTCGGCGCGGTTGTCCAGCTGCATGCTGCCATCGTCCAGACGCTGCAGCAGCAGCCACACCGTGCCGTCGCGCGACAAGCTGCGCTGGTGGCCGTCGTCGATGACCTCCCAGCCGGCCGGCAGCGCTGCGGCGATGGCCGCGGTCGGCCACAGCGCGAACTGCAGGTCATCCAGCACACGCTCGGCACGCACCTGCGGCGGCAACCACGGCGCACGCTGCTGGGTCAGCTGCTGGCCGTCCCACTGCAGGCGCACGCCGGTCTGGCCCATCGCCTGCACCGCCAGCTGCACCCGCTGTGCATCGGCTTCCAGCAGCGCATCGAGGTCGCGCTCATGGCTGCCGAAACGGAAGTGCAGCTGCTGCTGCAGCGCCAGCGGCGCCGGCAGGCTGGCCGGCGACAGGCGCAGCGGCGGCAGTTCCACCTGTGGCTTGGGCATGCGCCCGGCACAGGCGGCCAGCAGCAGGCACAGCAGCAGGGCCGCAGTACGGAAGATCAGGCGCTGCACAGTTCCTCCAGCACGCGCATGCGACGGCCGCTGTCGTCGGCCACATACGGGTTGTTGGTGTCCCAGGCGTAGCCGGCCAGGATGGAGCTGATCATGTCGCGCACTTCGGGCTGCTGTTGCGGGTGGTAGATGATCTTCTGGAAGCCGCCTTCGTACCAGCTTTCGACGAAGCGGCGGAAGGTCTTCACGCCGGCGCGCAGCGGGATCGAGAATTCAGCTTCCCAGTCGACGGTTTCACCGGCATAGCGGCGCGCCAGGCATTCGCTGGCCAGCTGCGCGGACTTGAAGGCAATGGTCACACCGGACGAGAACACCGGGTCGAGGAACTCGCCGGCGTTGCCCAGCAGGGCATAGCCGGGCCCCCACAGCGAGCTGACGTTGGCCGAGTAGCCGGTGATGCGGCGCACCGGCAGCACCGCCCATTCGGCGTTGGCCAGCAGCCCGGTCAGGTTGGGGTCCTCGCCGACGATGGCCTGCAGCTTCTGCAGGTCGTCGCCCTCGTAGCGCTCGAAGAACGACGGCTCGGCGACCACGCCCAGCGAACAGCAGCCGTTGGAGAACGGGATCGTCCAGTACCAGACGTCGATGTGCTCGGGATGGGTGGTGATCAGGATCTTGTTGCGGTCGAAGTCCGCTTCGGCCGGAATGTTGTCGCGCACGTGGCAGAAGATCGCGCCGCGCACCGGGAAGTTGGACGGCGACTCCAGCTGCAGCAGCCGCGGCAGCAGGCGCGCGAAGCCGGAGGCATCGAGGATGAAATCGGCCTCGATGCGGTATTCACTGCCGTCCGGGCGGCGCACCGTCACCGCCGGTTGCTCGCCCGGCTCGACAGCAAGCACTTCGTCGCCGAAGCGCAGCGTGGTGCCCATGCGCTCGGCACCGCGTGCCAGCACGTTGTCGAAGTCGGCGCGCTGCACCTGGTAGGTGGTGCCCCAACCCGGCGAGAACTTCTTCCTGAAGTCGAATGCAGTGCGCGCTTCGCCGTGCACGAAGGCGGCACCGTTCTTGTACTGGAAGCCCGCCTCGACCACATCCTGCAGCAGGCCGGCCGCCTCGATGTACTCCATGCTCTGCGGCAGCAGGCTTTCGCCGATGGAGAAGCGTGGGAACTGCTGGCGTTCCAGCATCAGCACCTGGCGGCCCTGCTGGCGCAGCATCGCCGCAGCCACCGAACCGGCCGGGCCCGCGCCGATGATCAGGATTTCAGTACGTTCGACAGCATCCACAGCAGTGTTCATCGGTGCGTCCTTGTTGCTCGATCAAGTGGAAAGAAGGAAGTCGGAAAACAGGCTCAGGCCGGCGGCAGATCGTGCGGCGGCGGACGGAACAGCGGCGAGATCAGCCAGACCAGGCCGATGCCGAACAGCAGGGTCAGGCCGAACGCGCGCAACGCCGGGGTCTGCGACAGGCCCAGCAGGCCGAACGACAGCCAGGTGCTGGCCGCGCCCACGCACACCGCCAGCCAAGCGCTGGCATCGCCGCGGTGCTCGATCAGGAAAATGCCGTAGTCGATGCCCATGCCCAGCAGCAGCATCAGTGCCAGCACGTTGAACAGCTGCAGCGGCTGGCCGAACAGGCCCAGCAGGCCCAGGGTCAATGCGCCGGCAATCAGGGTCGGGGCAAACACGCGCCAGGCCTGGCGGCGGTAGCGCAACCACAGCGCACCGAACACCAGTGCAATGCCGACCAGCAGCAGCCCGCCCATCAGCTTGCGGTAGTGGCCCAGCAGCTGCGAGAAGTCGGCGGTGCGGTCCACCCAGCGCACGCCGGGCAGGCCTTCGGCCGCCCCGCGCAGGGTCGCCAGCGCATCGGCGCGCGACAGGTCATCGACCATCACCACGCTGATCATCTGCCCACCGACCTCACCCACCCACAGGTGACGGAACGGCTGCGAGGCCGGCGAGGCCAGGAACGCCTCCGCGGTCAGCGGCGTGGTGGCGAAGTCGGGGCGCGGCAAGGGTTCTCCGACCGCATCGGACACGGCCTGCAGCACGCCGGGTTCCACCCTGGCGGTCAGCGCGGCATCGGCCTGCTGGCGTGCCGGTGATGGCAGCCAGTCACTGATCGCGCGGTAGCCGCCTATACGCTTGTCATTGGCCAGCACACGCAGGCGTTCAGTCAACGCCTCTTCGCGCTGCAGCAGCTGCGCGGCATCCGCACCCTGCACCAGATAGAACTGCGCCGGGCTGGGCATGCCCAGCAGCTGGCTCAGGCGGATCTGCTGCGCCATCAACGCTGGCGGTGATGACTGCAGGCTGCGCAGGTCGTCGTTGCTGTGCAGGCGTGCGATGCCGATTGCAGACAGTGCCAGCGTGATCACCACGAACATCGTCACCGCGCGACGGCCATGCAGGCGCGGGAAACGTTCCAGCGTATTGCCCAGCCACTGCGAGAACCGGGTCTGGCGGATCTCGCCGCCATCGAGCCACGGGAACCAGAAGATCACCGTGAGGAAAGCAGCCGCCAGGCCGACCACCGAGAACAGCGCCATCTGGCGCAGGCCCGGGAACGGGGCCAGGCCCAGTGCCAGGTAGGCCAGCGCGCTGGTCAGCAGGGCCAGCCACAGGCCGGGCAGCAGGTGCCGCAGCAGCTTCCAGCGACGATCGGCCGGCTCGGCCTGGCGCGAGGCGAACCAGTGGATGCCGTAATCCTCGGCCACACCCACCAGCGATGCACCGAACACCAGGGTCAGCACGTGCACCTTGCCAAACACCAGCACGGTCACCGCCAGTGCCACGCCGCAGCCGATCAGCAATGACGCGGCGACCAGCAGGATCGGGCGCAGCGAACGGAACGCCAGCCACACCAGCAGCAGCACCGCGGCCAGCGAGCCCCAGCCGATCGTGTTGATCTCACGGTTGGCCTGCACTGCGGCTGCCTCGGCATGCAGCGGCACGCCGGCGTGCAGGATCTCCAGCTCCGGTGCTACGGCCTTGGCCGCCTTTCCGGCGCGTTCCAGCAGGCCATCGAGATGGCGTTCGCCGTCAAGCTGGAATGCCGAACCAGGTGTATCGAACTGCAGCACGGCCCAATGCCTGCCCTCGGCTTCGAGCAGGCCGTCATCGCCCAGCCGCAACCCCGAGCCCTGCGCCTGCTGCTGCCACCATTGCGGCCACAGCGACAGCGGGTCCTGGCGCCAATCGGTCAGGCGTGGGGCGCCCATCGGACCGTACAGCGCAGCCAACGCCTGCTCCGCCAGCGCGCCCGGCTCGCTGCCCTTCAACTGCTCGCGCTGGGCCGGCGTCAGCAGCCGGTCACGGTACGGCGCATAGAACGCGCGCGCCTCATCGAACCAGCCCTCGATGGAACCACTGGGCACCAGCAACGCGTGATCGGCGTCCTTGGCCATGGCCGCAGCGAACGCGGACTGCGCGCGCTTGGCGGCGGCACCGTCCTGGCTGCCGAGCAGTACCACCACCTGCCGCGAACTGCCATCGGCGATGCGCCGGGTGACATCGCTCAACAGGCGGTCATGCGCATCCTGCGGCAGCAGCGCGAGGATGTCGGTGTCGATCCGCGACTGCTGGCTCCACAGCTGCCACTGCTGTGCGCCCAGCGCCAGCAGCAACACCAGCCAGGCGATGCCCAGCCAGTGCCACCAGCGCCGCAGGCGGTCCGGTGCGTTCGATGCCACGGCCTCACTCAAAACGGCGGGCCTCGTCGGCGCTGAGCGTAGCCGGGGCCTCGCTCAACGCGCTGAACTGGATCTGCGTGCGGTCCTTGTTGGCCTCGACGATCTCGACCTGGCGCACGTAGCGGTCGCCCTGCAGGGTCAGCGACTGGAAGGCCTTGGCCAGCATCGCCGACTTCGGCGTCAGCCGCAGCCGCCAGCCCTGCCCTTCACGGCTGGCCGCCACGTTGAACTGGCCGGACAGCGCCTGCACGTCGCCACTCATCAGCGCGAACATGATCGCGTTCACCGAACGCATCGCCGGCTGCTGCCGTGCATCGAGCTCGACACGGGTGCTGCCATCGCGCTGGCGGCTGAGGATGCGGTCGGCGGTGACCACCACTTCGGAGGGGAACGGCTTGAGCGTGGTCCAGATCACGCCATGCTGGCGCGCGACCACGAACTGGCCCTGCGAGCGCAGCGGGTTCCTGAAGCCGCTGACCTGCTTTTCCTGGCTGAACTGGCCACGCAGCACCTCCGGCCGCGCCACCGCCTGGGTGATCGCATCAATGGCGGGGTCGGCCGCCTGCACCTGCGGTGCGGCAACGAAGATCAGCGCGCACAGCAGCGCGCTGGAAAGACGGACAAGGGTGTTCACGGTGCAGGCACTCCCAGGCGTTCCCACAGTACCGGCGGGCACTGGTACAGCATTTCCTTGCTGGCCGCGTCCACCGCGACCTGGATGGTCATCGCGCGGGTCAGCACCTGGGCGCTTTCCGCATCGAGGATTTCATACTCGATCTTCAGCCGGTTCTCCCATTCCACGATGCGCGCGACCACGCGCAGGGCCTGGTTGAACAGCAGCGGCCGCACGTACTTCACCCGCGCATCGACCACCGGCCACAGGTAGCCCGATTCCAGCATCTGCGGATAGTCGTAGTCGTAGCGCCCGAGCAGCGCGCAGCGCGCGATCTCGAAGTACTTGAAGTAGTTGCCATGCCAGACCACGTTCATCGGATCGCAGTCATGGAAGGCAGGGGTCAACGCGATTTCGCCAACCCGTTCGATGGCCTCATTCACCGGCGTACAGCTCCCAACGTTGCGCGCGGATCTCCACCAGCAGTTCCCGCAGTTCGCGATCCAGCGCGCGGTCTTCTTCGACCAGGGCGATGCGCTGCCCCAGGTCGGCGTACATGTCGGCCAGACTGCCATGCAGCTGCGCATTCAGGCCAACCCGTTCGCGCAGCGCCAGGCCCTGGCGGGCAGCGATCAGCATCGCGGCCACCACCTGCTCGGTCAGCTCGATCACGCGCAGGCAGTCGCGCGCGGCAATGGTGCCCATGCTGACCTTGTCCTGGTTGTGGCACTCGGTGGAGCGCGAGAACACGCTGGCCGGCATGGTCTGCTTCAGCGCTTCGGCGGTCCAGGCCGAAACGCTGATCTGCAGCGCCTTCAGGCCATGGTTGATGGCCGCGCGCGGGCCGGTGGCCGCCGACAGGTTGGCCGGAAGGCCATGGTTGTAGCGGGCATCGACCACCAGCGCCAGCTGCCGGTCGAGCAGATCGGCAACGTTGGCCACGGTGTTCTTCAGGGTGTCCATCGCCAGCGCGATGTGGCCGCCGTAGAAGTGGCCGCCGTGCAGGATCCGCTCGCCATCGGCATCGATCAGCGGGTTGTCGTTGGCGCTGTTCAGCTCGGTTTCGATCAGCTGGCGCAGGAACGGCAGGCTGTCTTCCAGCACGCCGATCACGTGCGGCGCGCAGCGCAATGAGTAACGGTCCTGCAGGCGCTGTTCATTGCGCGGCGGGCGTTCGCTGTGCAGGTCGCTGCGCAGGCGCGCGGCGATGCGGCCCTGGCCCGGGTGCAGCTTGGCCGCGAACAGGGTTTCGTCGAAGTGGTGCGCGTTGCCGTCGCTGGCCAGCACGTTGAACGCGGTCAGGCGCGTGGCCATGCGGGCCAGGTAATCGGCGCGCTGCCAGGCCAGGCAGGCCAGGCCGGTCATCACCGCGGTGCCGTTCATGATCGCCAGGCCTTCCTTCGGCCGCAGTTTCAGCGGGGTCATGCCGATCTTCGCCAGCACCTCGGCCGCCGGCTGCACGCGGCGCTCGTGCAGCACCTCGCGTTCGCCGCACAGCACTGCCGCCACGTACGACAGCGGGGTCAGGTCGCCACTGGCACCGACCGAGCCTTCGGCCGGAATCATCGGCAGCACGTCGTGCTGCAGCAGCGTGGCCAGGCCTTCCAGCAGCGGCAGGCTGACACCGGACATGCCGCGCACCAGCGACGCCAGGCGCGCGGCCAGCACCGCACGGGTCTCGACCGGGTCCAGGTAACGGCCCAGGCCGCAGCCATGGTAGGTGTACAGGTGGTGCGGCAGTTCAGCCACCAGTGCCGGCGGGATGTTCACCGTGCACGAGTCGCCATAGCCGGTGGTTACACCGTAGATCACGCCGTCCTCGCGCAGCAGGCGGTCGAGGAAGTCGGCGCCGCGCTGGATGTGCGCGCGGAATGCCGGCGCGTCGCTCAGTGCGGCCTCACACTGGCGCTGGGCCAGGGCAACCACGTCTTCGATGGTCAACGGTGCATCGCCAAAGCGGCACACGGGTACGGCGTCAGTCGTCATGCGGAGCCTGATCCCAGAAGGGGAAGAAATTGAACCAGTCCAACGGGGACTGGATGACCTGCAGTTCCAGCCAGCGCGCGAAGCGCTGTGCCTGTTCGGCCAGCGCGGCGTCGCGCGAGCCACGCGGCAGCACGATGCGTTCGGCGAACTGTTCGAATGCCACCCGATAGCCGTCGCCCTGGTGCAGGCAGGCCATGGTGTAGACCGGGCAGCCCAGCGCGGCGGCGAGCACATAGGCGCCGATCGGGAACGGCGCGCGGTGGCCCAGGAAATCGGCGGTGACGCTGCGGCCACCCTGTACCGGCGTGCGGTCGCCGACGATGGCAACGAAGCCCCCCGCCGCAACGCGCTCGGCCAGCATCACCGCCGTGGCCGGCCCCATTTCGGTCACCTGCACCAGTTCCACCGCCGCCAGCGGGTCCAGCCGCTGCAGCAGACGGTTGAAGCGCTGCGCGTGTGCGGTATGCACCAGCACGGTGATGCGGAATCCCGGCACCTGCTCGGCCAGCACCTGGCACAGCTCCAGGCAGCCGATGTGCGCGGTGAGGATCAGCCCGCCCTCGCGGCGCGCGATCTTCTGCAGCACCAGGTCGCGGTGCAGGTGGATGCGTTCGGCCGGGTAGCGCCCGCCCAGGCCGAGGATCTTGTCCAGCATCGTGTCGGCGAAGGTAAAGAAGTGGCGCAGGCTGTCACGCCGTTTCGGCGCGTGGCCGAGCACGCCGCTGTGCGCCTGCAGCCGCTGCAGGTACTGCATCGAGGCCTGTCGCCCCACACGGTTGCCCAGCCAATGGCAGGCCACCACCGGCCACACGCACAGGCGGAACGGCCAGCGCCCGAACCAGCGGTGCACCCAGCACAGGAACAGCACGCCGGCCACCGAGGTGGATTCGCCGATGTCGGCCCAGTGTGGGGCGCCCTGCGCGGCCGTCATCTCAGCGCTGCCCCCGCAGGCGGCGCCACAGCAGGCGCGGCGCGCGCCAGAGCATGCCGAAGAACAGGCGGGTATGCATGCGGCTGATGCGCACGTTGTCGCGCCACACATCGAAGTGCGACACGCCATCGGCAGGATAGGTCACGCGCGTGGCCAGGTGCTCGACCGGCAGCCGGCGCCAGTACAGGCGCACCATTATTTCGGTATCGAAATCCATGCGCCGGCCGATGGTCTCTTCACCGATCAGGCGCAGCACCGGCGGCAGCGGATACACGCGGAAGCCGCACATGGTGTCGCGCAGGTGCAGCGACAGCGTGTTGATCCAGACCCAGATGTGGGTGGCGTAGCGACCGTACAGGCGCGCCTTGGGAACACTGGCGTCGTAGGCCGGAATGCCACAGATCACTGCACCCGGGTGCAGGCGCGCGGCTTCGATGAAGCGTGGCAGGTCAGCCGTATCATGCTGGCCGTCGGCATCGATCTGCAGCACGTGGCTGTAGCCTCGCGCGCCGGCCTCGGCGAAACCGGCCAGCATTGCCCCGCCCTTGCCCTGGTTCACGTCCAGGCGCAGCAGGTCGACACCCTGGCGTTGTGCCAGCGCGCGCAGCACCGCCGCGCACCCATCGTGCGAACCATCGTCGACCAGCAGGCAGGGCAGTCCCGCGGCCTGCACGCCGTCGAGCACCGCCGCGATGGCGTGCTCGTGGTCGTAGACGGGAATCACCACCAGTGGCGCGAATGCGGCACCGGCAACGGCCGGATCAGTCCGCATCGGCGAAGACCACTTTGCCGCTGGCATGCACACCATGGCTGGAGGTGTAACGGAAGGCCAGCGCGCTGCGTGCGGCATCCCAGTCCAGCTGCAGGGTCAGCTCATCGCCGGGGCGGGCCACATGCTGGAACTTCACCGCATCCATGCGCAGAAACGCTGCCGGCATTGCGAACACCTGGCGGCCGAAACGCACCGCCCAATCCAGCTGCGCCACGCCGGGCAGGATCGCTGCCTGGGGGAAGTGGCCCTGGAACGGCCGCAGCGTCGGGTCCAGGGTCATGCGCAGGGTGGCGCTGGCGGCGTCGCGGCGGTCCCAGACCGGCACCGGCATCAGTGGCTGGAACAGCGCTGCCAGCGCCGCCTGGGTTACCTTGCCCTGCGCATTGATCGGCAGCGCCTGCACCAGGCGCCAACGGCGCGGCCGGGTCACTGCGTCATGCGCGTGCGCCAGGCGCGCGCCAAGGCGCTGGCCCAGGGCGCGGCGCGCGGTGTCACCACCCGCCAGCAGCGCCCGGTCAGCCGGTACCACCACGGCCGCCAGCTGCTCGCGCTGGCCGGGCAGGACCAGCACGCGCGCGTCGTCCACTTCGGCGTCTTCGCGCAGCGCGCGCTCCAGTGCATCCAGCGAGACGCGGCGTTCTTCGATCTTGACGATGCGATCGGCCCGGCCCAGCAGGCGGAACCGGCCATCGGCCAACGCTTCCACGCGGTCCTGGGTACGCCACCAGTCGAGGGTTTCCAGATGCGCCGAGGCGACGGCCAGGCAGCCATCCTCGATGCGCCAATGCACGCCCGGCAACGGTTGCCACGGTGGCAGCTCGGTGTCCCAGCGGCGCCAGGCGATGCCACCGGTTTCGCTGCTGCCGTAAACCTCGGTCGGCGCCACACCCAGCCACTGCCGCACCTGGCGTGCGGCTTCTTCCGGCAGCGGGCCGCCGGAGGAGAACACCGCGCGCAGGCGGCCATGCAGGCTGGCCCAGTCCAGCTGCTCGGGCAGGCGCTTGAGGTGGGCTGGCGTCGCCACCAGCACCGTGTCGGTACCGGCCAGCGCACCCACCAGGTCTTCATGGAAGAACCGGCGTGGATGGATCAGGCGGCCGGCGGCCAACGGCCACAGCACGCGGAACAGCAGGCCGTAGATGTGCTGGTGGGATACCGTGCCATGGACCTGCACGCCCTCCATCTGCGCGCCGAACGCGGCCTGCAGCGCCTCCACCTCGCGCGCCAGCTGGTCCAACCGCTTGCCGATCGCACTCGGCTGGCCGGTGCTGCCGGAGGTGAACACGCACAGCTCGCAGGCGCGCTCGTCCAGCGCCTGCAGCCCGTCGTCCAGCGTGGCGTCCAGCGCCGCCAGCGGGCGATAGTCGGCCGACACGTCGCCTGCGAAACCGCTCACCTGCGGTTGCAGCGCCTGCAACGTGGCCGGCAGGTTGTCGGCGGCCAGGAACACCCGCTTGCCGGCATGCCAGGCACCGAACAGCGCCGCCGCAAAGGCCACGGCGTCATCGAAGTACAGGGCCCAGTCGCGGCCTTCGGCCGCCGCAAAGGCGGCGCGCCAGCCCAGCACGCGCTGGCGGAAGCGGGCGTGGTCGATCACCTCGCCATCGCAGACGCCAACATTGCGCTGCGGCCGCGCCTCCAGCAGCAGCCGGTCCAGGGCAATCCACTCAGCCATGCGCGTGCGCCGCCTTCACCCGCCGCCGCACCAGCCACTCACCTGCGAACAACACGCCCATCATGACGTACGCCAACAATCCGTTGTAGAGCATCCAGGCCCGGTCCGACGCGTACAGCGCGGTCAGCAGGGCCAGGCTGCCGTTGAGAACGAAAAACCCGCACCACACCTGGGTGACGCGTCGGGTATAGGCCACCGCGAACGGGGGCAGGTCCGGCTCCTGCATCCGCGCCAGGCGCTCCACCAGCGGTGGCCCGAAGCGCAGGCTGGTGCCGAACACTGCCAGCATCACCGCATTGACCAGCGCCGGGTACAGCTTCAGTGGCAGGGCCTGGTTGAGCACGGTAGCCAGTACCGCCAGCAGGCCGGTGCCCGCCGCTGCGGCCCACCACAGCGGCTGGCGCGAACTCAGCGCGCGCAGCAGGGCCAGGGTGAACAGCAGCAGCGACAGCCAGCGTGGCTCGAAGCGACCCATCGCCAGGTACACCAGTACCGGGTAGGCCAGCGAGATCGCAGCCACCACGACGGTACGTGCGCGTGCCATGGTGGAGCCGTCGGCGCTGCGGTCAGGCGGCTGCCTGGTCCGGCAGCAGCCTGTGCACCACATCGACGATGTCCTGCACGGTACGCACGGCCTTGAACGCTTCCGGCTGCAGGTTGCGGCCGAGCAGCGGCTTGAGCTGCACGATCAGGTCCACCGCATCGATGCTGTCGATGTCCAGGTCGTCGTACAGGCGGGCTTCCGGGGTGATCCGGGCCGTTTCGATCTCGAAGCTGTCGGTCAGGATGCTGACGATGCGTTCGAACAGTTCATTCTTGGTCATGGCAATTCCTGGCGCCGTTACGACTGGCGGGCGGCGACGAACTCGCCGAGCGCGCGCACGCTGGAGAAATGGCGACGGGTTTCTTCCGAATCGGCCGAGAGGCTGACACCGTACTTCTTCTGCAGCGCCAGTCCCAGCTCCAGCGCGTCGATCGAATCCAGGCCGAGGCCCTCGACGAACAGCGGCGCGGTCGGATCGATGTCCTCCGGCGTGATGTCCTCCAGCGAAAGGGAGGAAATGATCAATTCCTTGATCTCGTGCTCAAGTGCTTGCACGGTTCGGATCTCCAGACAGGTCGAAATAACGAGAAAGGTGCTCGGTGACGCGACGGGCCGCCAAGGCATCCCCCCTTGGCGAGTCGTCTTCGGCCAGAAATGGCGCGATCGGGATATCTTCGCCGATCTGCAGCCGAACGTGAAAGCGACGTGAGGGGACACGATACCACTTCTGCCCCTTGGTCAGCGTTGGCGGGCTGCAGGTGATCCGCACCGGGGTGACGTCGATGCGGCCCCGTACGGCGATGTTGGCGGCCCCGCGCTGCAGCCGCGGTGGCTGCCCCGGCACGCTGCGGGTGCCTTCCGGGAAGATGACCAGGGTGCCTCCAGCGCGCACTGCGGCCACACAGTCATCGACCAGGCCGGCGCCATCGTCATTGGAGATGTAGCCGGCAGCCCGCACCGGGCCGCGCATGAACGGGTTGCAGGCCACCGCCCGCTTGACCACGCAGTCGGCGTTGGGAAGCAGCGAGATCAGGCAGACCACGTCGATCAGGGTCGGGTGGTTGGCCAGCACCAGCAGGCCGTCGCGCTGCAGGCGTTCGCCGCCCTCGATCTCGTAGGTCATCACCCCCAGCCCGCGCATCAGCCGCAGATGGCTGGCGAACGCGACCTGGACCACGCGCCGGGCACGGCGGCGCCGCGCCACCGGATCACGCATCAGCAGCAACACCGGCATCACCAGAACGCCGAGCAGCAGCCCGCCCAAGCCGAATGCGGCAAAGCTCAGGCCGGTGCCGAGCACCCGCCAAGCATGATCGAGACGGCGCAGCGCCTCAGCCACGGCGCCCCCAGCGCCAACGCTGGCCCTGAGCCACGTGCTCCAGCGCCGGCGCGCCGGACAGCAGAAAGCGGTGCAGGTCCAGCGCGTGCGGCAGCGTGCCCGGGGCGGTGGCAGTGGCCTCCGGCGCCGCCTCCCACTGCAGGGAGAGGATCGGCTGGCCCGGCATCGGCGCCGTCAAACGCCAGCACCAGGCAAAGAACGGGTCAGGTTCGTCGGCAAACGTCGCGTAAATTTCAGGAAGCGGCGACTCATAGACCACCACCCGCACTTCGCGGGCGCCATCGGCGAGCAGACCGGCCGCTTCCAGGCAGGCGGTCTCGACCGTGGCCTGGCCGGCGGCCAGCGCCAGGTAGTTGCCGCGGTGACCGCGCGCGATCGAGTACAACGCAGCGATCGCGTTGTGCACCGACAGGCCGAACCCCGTCGGTGACAGGGGCTGATCGCTGGCGAGCGCCCCCAGCAGCTCCATCGAACGGGCCACGTCGCCGTGGCGGCTGGCGAACACCAGCGGCACCTGGCTGTCAGCGCCCTGCCCGTCCTCGCACCAGCAGGCAGCCTGGATCGCCATCCGGCCCAGCCGCTCGATTCGACGGCGCTGCATTGCCGGGATTTCGGCGAGCGGCGGCGTGTCTTCGCCAACCGGCGGATACGGCGCATCGGCCCAGCCCAGCCACTGGCTACGCTCGCTCAGGCCGGGCGCCCAGGCAGCCCAGTCGACGATGGAGAATTCGATCATTAGCGAAGGTGCTTCAACGGGAGAACGATAGGCACGAGCCATTACGGCGACGCGCGGCGGCCCCCCGTTCCTGCAGCCGTGCGTCCGTCCAGGACGTCGCCGGCTGCCCCCCTGGCTGCCGGAAAGGAGCGCACGCTAGCACGTCCCGCCCGGGGTGTGCAGATTTCACATTCCACAACAGGGGGCCCGGCACCAGCGGGCCCCGCTTCAATCGATCAGTGGTAACCGCTATCGGCGCGCACTTTGCCGCGGAACACCCGGTACGACCACGCCGTATAGCCGAGGATGACCGGCAGCAGCATGACCAGGCCGACCAGGCTGAAGCCCAGCGAGGAGGCCGGCGCGGCGGCCTGCCACAGGGTCATCGACGGCGGCAGCAGATAGGGCCACATGCCCAGCACCAGGCCGAGGAAGCCAAGCACGAACAAGGCCAGGCTGAGCAGGAACGGCGGCAGGTCGCGGCGCGGATGGGTCGCGCTGCGCCACAGCGCGGCGGCCACCGCCAGCGTCAACAGCGGCACCGGCGACAGCCACCAGAAGTTGCCGTCGCTGAACCAGCGCGCCATCAACCGCGAATCGAGGAACGGCAGCCAGCTGCTGACCAGGCCCATCGCCGCGATCACCGCCACCACCAGCGGCCGGGTCATCTGCCGGGCCAGCGCCTGCACGCGCCCTTCGGTCTTCAGGATCAGCCAGGTGCTGCCCAACAACGCATAGCCAGCCACCAACGCAGCACCGGTCAGCATCGCGAACGGGCTGAACCAGGTGAATGCGCCGCCCTGGTAGACGCCGTCCACCAGCGGGATGCCCTGCACCAGGGTGCCGAGGATCACGCCTTGGGCAAAGGTCGCCAGCAGCGAACCGAGGCCGAACGCCACGCTCCACAGCCGGCGCGATCGATGCGCCTTGAAGCGGAACTCGAAGGCCACGCCGCGGAACACCAGCGCCACCACCAGCAACAGCACCGGCAGGTACAGCGCCGACAACAGCACCGCATAGGCCTTCGGGAACGCCGCCAGCAGCCCGGCGCCGCCCAGTACCAGCCAGGTCTCGTTGCCGTCCCAGATCGGCGCGGCGGTGTTCATCATCAGGTCCAACTGCTCCTCGTCCTCGGCGAACGGGGCCAGGATGCCGATACCGAGCACGAAGCCATCCAGCACCACGTACATCAGCACGCCGAAGCCGATCACCGCGAACCACGCCACCGGCAGCCAGGTCATCAGGTCCATGTCAGCGCTCCTCCAGCGGTTCGTCGGCCGCCGACAGCGGGCGTGCCGGGGTGTGGCTGCCGTGGTCCAGCGATGGCCCATCATCGTGCGGACGCGGTCCGTGGCGCAGGATCTTCACCAGGTACCAGATGCCCCAGCCGAACACGAAGGCGTAGCCAACGACGTAGACCGCCAGCGACAGCGCGGTCATCCACGCGCTCTGCGGGCCGACCGCATCAGCGGTGCGCAGCACGCCATACACCACCCACGGTTGGCGGCCCATCTCGGTGACGAACCACCCGGACAGCAGCGCGATGAAGCCGCTGGGCAGCATCCAGTTCCAGCCGCGCAGCAGCCACGGCGAATCCAGCAGCTTCCTGCGCCACAACTGGAACGCCGACACCCAGGCCAGCAGCAGCATCAGCGTGCCCAGCCCGACCATGATGCGGAAGGCGAAGAACACCGGCGTCACCGGCGGCCGCTCGCTGGACGGTACCGAAGTGAGCGGGTCGAAGGTGCCGTTCAGGCTGTGGGTGAGGATCACGCTGCCCAGCTTCGGGATGGCAACTTCGAAATCATTGCGCTCTTCCTTCTCGTTCGGCAGCGCGAACACCACCAGCGGTACGCCCTCGCCCTCCTTGGTTTCATGCCAGTGCGCTTCCATCGCCGCTATCTTCATCGGCTGGTGCTTGAGCGTGTTCAGGCCATGCATGTCGCCGACGAAAATCTGCACCGGCACGGTCAGTGCCGCGAACGCCACCGCTGCCACCAGCATGCGCCGGCCCGCTTCCACATGCGTGCCCTTGCGCAGGTACCACGCACCGACACCACCGATCACGAAACAGGTGGTGATGAACGAACCCAGCGCCATGTGCGCCAGGCGATAGGGGAACGAGGGGTTGAACACCACCTGCCACCAATCGACTGGATGCACGATGCCGTTGACCATCTCGTAGCCGGCCGGCGTATGCAGCCAGCTGTTGGACGACAGGATCCAGAACGTGGAGAACAGCGTGCCCAGCGCCACCATGCAGGTGGACAGGAAATGCAGGCGCGGCGAAACCCGGCCCCAGCCGAACATCATCACGCCGAGGAAGCTGGCTTCCAGGAAGAACGCGGTCAGCACTTCGTAGGTCAGCAGCGGGCCGATGACCGTGCCGGCCACCTCGCTCAGCCGTGGCCAGTTGGTTCCGAACTGGAAGGCCATGACGATGCCGCTGACCACGCCCATGCCGAACGACACCGCGAAGATCTTCTGCCAGAAGAAATACAGCTCGCGCCACACGGGCAACTTCGTGCGCAGCCAGCGCCATTCGATGAAGGCCAGCCAGCTGGCCGTGCCAATGGTGAAGGCGGGGAACAGCACATGGAAACTGATGACGAATCCGAACTGGATCCGGGACAACAACAACGCGTCCAAGGGACGCCTCCTGCCTGTGACCGGTGGGATACCGGACCACTTTAGGAGGATTTCGTTAAGACGGGATGCGACCGGGTGACGCGCTGCTTCACTTTGTCGCAGGTGGAGCTGGGCTCACGGGCGAACGAATCAGAACGGCTTCAACAACGCCAATGGCTCCTCCCGCACCGTTCGCCATGCACGGGGCAGCAGGGCAGCAAGACTCGCCACCATCACCAACATGAACGCCATCAACCCTGTCAGCCACGACGATATCGAGCTTCGGTCCTCGGGCGACCAGAACAGGTACAGCGAACACGCGCCCAGCACGGCGCCAGGAATGGTGAAAATGCTGACTTCGAAGATGATCTCCGTGAAGATCACCGATGCGCGCGCACCCAACGTTCGACGGATACCGATGGAGCGCCGCCTGCGCTCCAGCCATGCGCCTACCACGCCGGACACGCCGGCCATCAGCACACCCAGGACCACCGCTGCCATGAAAGCGAGCATGGCCGTCGTGAAGCGGTCTGCACGAAGGTAGGCATCGCGATATCCGGCCAACGTGTCAACGCCTGTCGGCTTCACGACGCGATAGGGCTGCCGCAGCGCCTCAACGGTGCGGTCAAGCAACACGCGATCCACCTCCGAGTGGGATCCGATCAGGTAATAGCGGCTCGCACCGGTTGGAAAACCGGGAAACAGCGCCCACTGCGAGTCCCGATCGTTTCCACCTGGCGCAGGCCCGACGATGGACGAGAACACACCCACGATCACCCTGCTGCTTCCCGGCCCGAAGTACAGCTGACGACCCACGGCGCTCTCCGAGCCAAACAGATGGACGGCCAATGCCTCGCTGATCAGCACGACCGGCGCGCCGTCGGTCGCCTCATGGTCTGCCGGCAAACGCCCCTTCACCACCTGTGCCCCCAGCATCGTCAACAGGCCTGGGCTGGCGGTTATCACGGGAATGCGATCACAGCCTGCCACGTCGCTGCTGCCAGCCGCCATGGCGTGTGACATGGCTGCATCACTGGTGCATGCACCGTAATGATGAGCCCTGCCTCCGAACGGAACCGAATCGCTGGCGACCGCCTGCCGGACGCCAGGGAGCTGGATGGCGGAGAGGTCCGATCGCACCAACGAAGGCGCCACCCTCTCTTCGATATCGGAGACCCGGATGACACCGATCGCCTGTGCTCTCTCGATGCCCCGCGTGTTCAATCGTGAGAAACCATCTGCGGCAGACTGCAGGGCAAAGGCGCAGGCCAGGCTGGCCAGTGCGGCCTGTACAAACAGCAGCGACGCGCGGCCCAGGTGGTTGCGGACTTCCTGCATTGAATCCAGCATTTCACGCCGCTCCCTTTGCAAACAACCGCGACAGCGATCCGCTCCGGCAGACTTCCAGCGCGGGGATGAACGCGCACAACAGCGCTGTCGCGAACCCAACCCCGGCTGCCATCAGTACGGACGCGGGGTCCAGCGTAGTGATGGCCGACGGAAGCACCTCCCCTGTCGCCACCAGTCGCATGCCCACCGCATACGCAATGGCCGCCAATGCAGCACTGGCCAATCCCGACGATGCGCATTCCCACATGAGCTGGGCAAAAACATCCCCCCGCCGGGCACCCAGCGCGCGACGTATCGCAAGCTCGCGACGGCGCGCGCCCAGGCTGAATCCCAGCAGCGCGGCTGCATTGACGATGCAGACCACCAGCAGAAGCAGTGCCAGATGAAGCTGTGTCCGGGTGCGTTCAGGGACCAGCCCCTGTCGGTCCAGCCACGCCATCAGCGGCCAGAGCCCGACCTGATCGCTGTCCGGGTCAACCTGCAGATCCCGGGCTTGCGCGTACGCGTTCAGCATCGCGCGGTATCCAGACACGTCATCCACTGTCGGTAACCATGTCCACAGTTGCAGCCAGGACGCCTGCGGGCCAGCAAGGTCCACTCCCTCCCCACCGCCCCAGACCGCCACGCCGTCGACCACGGTCAATCCGTCCGCAATGGCAGTTTCAACCGGTAGATAGATCTGATCGGGTTCCACGAAAGGACGACGGGTCACGTCTCCCTGGAACATCGGCACCGGATGCCAGTCCTCCGCCACGCCGACAACCGTGTATGTGCGCCCGCTCAGCTCCAGCGGATGACCGATGCATCCGGCCGGGCACTCGACCGCTGCGAGTGCCCGTGACAGCACAGCGATCCGACTTCCAGCCTGCCCTTCCTCCGCCGTCCACGATCGCCCTTGCACCAGAGTGATCCCGAGCACGCCGAACACTCCTGACGTTGCGTATCTGGCACGCAGCCGGGCGCTTGATTGCCCGGGTTTCAGCAGGGTCACGGCACCACCGGCCATGGCCGCCTGATTCCAGGCATACCCTTGGTCCAGCAGGGCTTTGGCATCAGGCCAGGTCAACCCCTGCCCAGGATCAGGTGCCGCCGCGTGCTGTGCTCCCGGGCGCACGTCCAGGTGTGGACGGAAGAGCGACCCGCTGCGTCCCGGGACCGGATCGGAGGATGCCTGCAGCACAATGGACAGCATCACCATGGCGGTTCCCACTCCCGCACCGAGCATGAGAGCGACGGCAATGTGCGTCCGGAGGCGCTGCCGAAAGCGCTTAAGTGACAGAGAAACGTAATAGAAGATCACACACCCTCCATAGCGTTGACCCTTCGCCTAGACCGACGCGATCGGCATCCCACGCAGAAGCAGATCCCTGCTTCTCACTGGATCGCCAAGGGTGGCCAGATACGGGCTGAATGCACAGAAAGTGATTGTCGTCCCTTGGACGTAAAATAAGATCTCGCCAATTCTGCTATCGAACGTTTCGCGACATGCAGCTACTAGCGATGTGATAACACCCGCGCCGATCGATACCGCGCCTCGTGGAAATTCCAGGTCAACCGCATCGCCGTGATAGCTGCAGACTACGGGCACACCCTCAGGCCGTTCAACGAAGAAGGGATGCCACTGCTCCTCTCCCTCTTCTACATCCGACGTCCCATCCCACTTGAAGTAGGACCATACGGATTTCTGTATAGGATCCTTGAGATGAGAAGTGTCTGGCATCCTGTGGCCAAAGCCAAACGCGAATGGTGGAACTCTGATGTCTGAAACAAGGCCAGAAATCAGCATCCACTGAACATTCAGCGGAAGAAGTGATTTATTCACCCCGCGAGTACCGATTCCATGCGCCAGTGTTGCGGCACCCACCAGGAGAGAGCCCAGTGCAGCATGTGCCCAATTCTCATGTAGTCCACACTTGCGGAGCTTCATGCCGATATCGCAACGAGAGATATCAAACACCCGGTTGATTACGTAGTCTGCATGCAGCATTGGCTTCCCTCCAAGGGGGGCGGCAACGATCGGCGTCGCTTCCCGGATCGTCCACAGGCTGGTCAGCTGATCCAGATGAATCACGGTTACGTCCCTGACGTCGCGCAGAGCGACCGCGACTGCGTCCTGCTCATCCGAGTGAAGAACGACAATGGAATTTTTCATGCCACCGCCTCCGCGACCACAGCGCCTTCTGGAGATCTGTAAACTCTCTTGATTTCACTCTGCATTTCGTCGACCAGTGCCGTGAGCTTTTCTGAAGGCGCTTCTTCCAACACAAAAAGCGTCGATACTCTCCTCTCGATGAAGAACCCCCCATCGATATGCATCAGCCTTCGCCTCACTCTACTGATTGCTGCATGGTCGAAGTCCACGAAGAATTCCAAGGCACGAGCGAGCAACTGATGAATGGCGTAGTAGACGAACACAGCGTGAACCAGCGAGTGATTGGGAATGAAATTTCCCGACCAGGGGGAGACCGGCCGAACGCGGATTGCGCTGGACATGAACTTCCCGTAGACATCCTCATATGCTGAAAGAAACGAATGCACAGATTCATGCAGGATCGCTTCTGCGCAAAGATCAACCGTCATTTCTTCCCTATGGACATTCAGCACGCGAATGCAGCCCGCGTGAGTTGGCCGATACTCCGATCCAAGGTTGAGCTGGGCTACGCTGTCACCAACGTCAATGGATTTTCTGACAAGAACACGCCTTGTGAATGTTCGAATCAACAACCCGAGATGCGGAACTGACTCGTCCACCATACGAATGGCCGCTTCAAGCTTGTTCCTTATTAGTTGAATCTCGTTCTGTGGGATATCCAATGATGGTTGGCAGAACGTTCCGCTCTCGGGTTCGTACCTCTGCGAAAGCCGGCTGTCCACATCAAGGACAATCACTCCACCAATCCTGGGTCTGTCCATCCTTTCAGCGATGTCGCCCTCACTCGTTGTCACCCAGTCGCCCAGAGCGCTTTCGAGCGGGCTCGCGACAGCAGGCCGCTTCGGCTCAATGGTGTGGGTGCGCTGTTGAACCGGGCACTCGGCGATAGCCGCAAACCAAAGAGCATCGAGGGTCGAAACCGGCTCACCATGCTGATCTTCATATGCGATGCCCGCCGACTCGTCCAGGAATGCGGATACCCAAGGCGAGGCAAGAAGCCTCCGTCTTCCGGCAGCGTCAAGGCGATGAATTGCACGCTCTATCGCGTCGACCCGGCCCTGAATCCCAGCCCCTTCATCTCGCTTGACTGAAAGCGCAACTCCCAAGCGTTTCCCAGTAATCTCGATCCACGATTTCATCAACGCCACGCACACATCGGCCGTGCGTCCGGGCTCATCTATCGCCCCCTTCAGATCTTCAAAGCACAGCTCCATCAATCGCTCCTTGATGGCGGGCGATCACCTTTACAGCGATCGCCCGTTCTATCAGATAATGAATTTCCGGACTTCAGGAACTGCGTGCGCGAACCTGAAACTCTCCTTCTGCTGATCTCCGGTGGAGTAGTGTCCGCAATGGGTACCGCCACTCGAGTAGCTCGTGCACTGCGTACCTGCGATTTCATGATCGCCAGGCAGTTCGTGCGTAGACATCCCACTATCGATGCTGATTTCTGGAATCGAGAGGCTCTGAACCGGTGGCGACGCATCCGACTGCGCTGCAGCTGCAATGCCGGACAGGCCAAGCAGTGCTACGAGAGTAGGAGGAAGCAGCACAGACTTGTCGATCTTCGACATGACTCATCTCCGTTGAAGTTGATGGAACGCGAACAGGTCCAAGCCTCCCCGGCTATGACCTGCGTCAGCGATTGCCGACGACCGAGAGTTCCCCAGGACGCACATGAACCTCAATAGCGGAATGGAACTCTGCAACTATCCTCAAGATGGTTGAGAGCTCAGAATCATTGTCGGCAACATCAGCCTACGATTGGCGGCGCGATCACGACTCGTCATGGCGCTAATCACCACATCTTGATGAAGCTCGCGAGTTTCACGAGTCCTCATTCCAGGTCATTGGCCCTGCAGACCACGCAGAATGCGTCTAACGCATCACCACGTCCTGTCAGCGCCAGAAGTACCAGACAGCCCCTGCCACCAACGCCCCCAGCAACACCACCTGCACCACCACATACCCCACGCCACTGTCGCGCGACTCGGCGGCAATGCGCTTCTGCAGCGCCTCGCTCACATTCGGTGTCTGTTCCTGCTGCGCCTGCTCACGCAACGCCTGCGCCAGCGCGCGCTCTTCCGCATCGCGAGGGTCGGTGGGTGGGTTCACAGCAGCTCTCCGGCAGTGGCATGCCGCGTCAGTTCCTGCTTCAGGACCTAGCGCGCGGTGCAGGTGGCTCTTGATGGTACCGCGTGCCAGCCCAGTCACCTGCTCGATCTCGGCCAGATCGAAATCCTCCAGGTAATGGAGGCCGACGATCAGCCGCTGCGGTGCACTCAGCCGTTCCAGCGCCTCGCCAAGATGGCGACCAGCCTGCAGCGCCTCGCTCAGTTCAGCCGGCCCCGGCCCTTCATCGCCAATACCCAGTTCCTCGGGTACTTCCACCGCCACCATCCATTGCGCCTCCAGCCGTCGCCGGCGCAGGTGCTGCAACGCCGTGGTGTAGGCCACCCGTGAAACCCAGGTGCGCAAAGAGGATTCAAAACGGAACCGGTGCAGCTGGCGGAACACGGCCAGGAAGGTTTCCTGCAGCAGGTCAGCCACCTGGTCGCGGTCGCCCACCATGCGTCCGATCACATGCGCGCAGGTGCGTTGATGGGTCTCGACCAGCTGCGAAAACGCCGACTGCGAGCCATCGATGATGGCCCGCACCAGGGCCTGGTCCGCGTCGAGCGGCTCGGCGGGCGGTGCCGCCGATACTGCATCGTGGCGGCGACGGCCCCGCAGCGCCGACAGTGCTTCGCCGAGCAGGCTCATCTACGGGGCGCCCCCTGTGCCCGTGGCATGCGCCGGCTCAGCCCTTGCGCGCGGCAGGGCGGGTGAAGTGCCAGGCCAGCAGCTGGCCAAGGCCGGCGCTGCCAACCATTGCAGCGGCGGCGCCGAAGGTCAGCTCGCGTGCACCGATCGCCTCCAGCAGGCCCATCGCCACGGCCAAGCTGACCAAGCTGATGCCCCAGCGCAGCGCGCCCTGGCGGCGGCGCTCTTCTTCCAGCACGGCCAGCGAGCGGATCACTTCCTCGGGCACGTGCGGGGCCACCAGCTTGCTACGCGCGCGGGCATCGGCAATGGCGTGGATCGCGTAGGCGATGCAGATGAAGAGGGTGATCGGGATCAATTCCTGCATGGTCGGGCTCCTGTTCGGTGGATGATGCGGGTTCAGGAGAATGGATGCGCGACCACGGCAACCGGTTGCGCCACTTTGCCAATGCCGCTGCCATGACCTGTGGCCCCTGCCCCCGGCCCGGACGGCTGCTACCCTTGGCCGGTTTCCTCTTCTGGTGCCGTCCGCCCATGTCCCGAGTGCTGCCCCTGTCCCTCCTGCTGTCGGCCGTGCTGGCCGCACCGGCCGCGCATGCCGCGCCGACGCCGATCACCATCGAACAGGCCATGGCCGACCCGGACTGGATCGGTCCGCCGGTCGAGAAGGCCTGGTGGTCGTGGAACAGCCAACAGGTGGAGTACCAGCTCAAGCGCAACGGCAGCCCGGTGCGCGATACCTTCCGCCAGCCGCTGACCGGCGGCGTGGCCGCGCAGGTGGCCGATGACCAGCGCGGCACCCTGGACGTGGCCGATCCCGTCTACGATCGCAACCGCAGCCGCAGCGCCTTCGTGCGCAATGGCGATGTGTTCGTGCGCGACCTGCGCAGTGGCGCGCTGACCCAGCTCACCCGCAGCAACGAACGCGCGGGCAACGTGAACTTCGCCGCCGACAATGGCGTGATCTGGCGCGTCGGCCAGAACTGGTTCCACTGGACCGCCGCCAGCGGCGTGCAGCAGGTGGCCAGCCTGAAGGCCGAAAAGGATCCGCGTACGCCGCCGAAGGCCGATGTGCTGCGCGACCAGCAGCTGCGCACGCTGGAAACCCTGCGCCGCGACCGCGAGCAGCGCGAGGCATTGAAGGACCAGGACCAGCGCTGGCGCCAGGCCGACCCGACGCGTGCGCCGGGCCCGGTGTACCTGGGCGCCGACGTGGAGATCGCCGACAGCGTGCTGTCGCCGGACCTGACCCACCTGATCGTGGTGACCAAGCCGAAGGACTTCGACGACGGCCGCACCAGCAAGATGCCGCTGTATGTGACCGAATCGGGCTACGAGGAAACCGAGGACACCCGCACCCGCGTCGGCCGCAATGGCTTCGAGCCGCACACGCTGTGGTACGTGGACGTGCGCACCGGCAAGGCCGAAAAGGTCTCGCTGGCCAGCCTGCCGGGCATCAGCACCGACCCGCTGGCCGAACTGCGCCGCAAGGCCGGCAAGGACGCGCTGAAGGGTGAGCGCAGCGTGCAGGTGATGAGCGACTTCATGGGCGGCGGCATCCGCTGGAGCGCCGATGGCCAGCAGGCCGCGGTGATGCTGCGTGCCAACGACAACAAGGACCGCTGGATCATCAGCGTCAACGCTGCCGACGGCCGTGTGCAGAACCGCCACCGCCTGACCGACAACGCCTGGATCAACTGGGGCTTCAACGATTTCGGCTGGATGGCCGATGGCCGCACGCTGTGGCTGCTGTCGGAGGAATCGGGCTTCTCGCACCTGTATACCCAGGCCGGCACGGCCAAGCCGCAGGCGCTGACCAGCGGCAAGTGGGAAACCTCGGCGCCGGTGCCATCGGCCGATGGCAAGGGCTTCTACTTCCTGTGCAACCAGCAGGCGCCGCATGATTACGAAGTCTGCGCGGTCGACACCGGCAACCGCCAGGTGCGCGAGCTGACCAGCCTCAACGGCGTGGAAGACTTCTCGCTGTCGCCGGACGGCCAGCAGCTGCTGGTGCGCTACTCCGGCGCCTACCTGCCGCCGCAGTTGGCGGTGCTGCCCAGTGCCGGTGGCCAGGCGCGCGTGCTGACCGACACCCGCACCGCCGACTACAAGGCACGCCAGTGGATCCAGCCGAAGCTGGTGGCAGTGCCGTCCAAGCATGGTGCCGGCGTGGTCTGGGCCAAGTACTACGAACCGGAGAACAAGGAACCGGGCCGCAAGTACCCGATCGTGATGTTCGTGCACGGCGCCGGCTACCTGCAGAACGTGCACCAGCGCTACCCGGCCTATTTCCGCGAGCAGATGTTCCACAACCTGCTGGTGCAGAAGGGCTACATCGTGCTGGACATGGACTACCGCGGCAGCGAGGGCTACGGCCGCGACTGGCGCACGGCGATCTACCGCAACATGGGCCACCCGGAACTGGAAGACTACAAGGACGGCCTGGACTGGCTGGTCGACACCCAGCAGGGTGACCGCGACCACGCCGGCATCTACGGCGGTTCCTATGGCGGCTTCATGACCTTCATGGCGCTGTTCCGTGCGCCGGGCACCTTCAAGGCCGGCGCCGCGCTGCGCCCGGTGGTGGACTGGCACAACTACAACCACGGCTACACCAGCAACATCCTCAACACCCCGGACATCGACCCGGAGGCGTACCGCGTGTCCTCGCCGATCGAGTACGCACAGAACCTGCAGGACAACCTGCTGATCGCCCACGGCATGATGGATGACAACGTGTTCTTCCAGGACTCGGTGAACCTCACCCAGCGCCTGATCGAACTGCACAAGGACAACTGGTCGATCGCCCCGTACCCGCTGGAACGCCACGGCTATGTGCGTGCCGATTCCTGGCTGGACCAGTACAAGCGCATCCTCAAGCTGTTCGAGCAGAACCTGAAGTGAGCAATGCCGCAGCCACGATCCGGATCGTGGCTGCGGTCATCCTGGATGACCGCGGCCGGGCGCTGGTGGTGCGCAAGCAGGGTGCGCGCCGCTTCATCCAGCCCGGTGGCAAGCCCGAACCCGGCGAGGCGCCCCTGCAGGCGCTGGCCCGCGAGCTGGACGAGGAACTGGGCGTGCAGCTGCGCGCCGATGCCGCCATCGCGCTGGGCACGTTCGAGGACTGGGCTGTGAACGAGCCCGGCCACCGCGCGCAGGCACAGGCCTGGTGGGTGCAGGTGGACGGTGCGCCGCAGGCGCGCGCCGAGATCGCCGAGCTGGCCTGGGTGCCGCTGCAACCGCCGCATGGCCTGCCCTTGGCACCCTTGAGCGAACACCATATCCTGCCGGCGGTCGCCACCCGGGTGACGGTCCGCTGAGCAGGCGGGCGCCGACTGCAAGGACATCGGATGTCAATGTCGATCCCGTCGATCCCCTCGCCGCCGTCCCCGGCCTATCACGCCTGGGTGCGCCCGGTGGCACAGGCCTCGTTCTGGCTGTCACTGCTGCTGACGATCTACTTCGTGCTGCAGGGACTGGTGCTGTGGCCGCTGAACCACCTTGCGCTGTGGCACCTGGTGGAAAGCGAAGTGCAGCACCAGCAGCTGCACAGTCTGGTCTGGCTGCTGGCGCACCCGGTGGCCGCGTCAATGATCGTCGCGCTGTTGTGCCTGGCCTCGACCGTGTCCAGCTGGGGCCTGCTGCGTGAACGTCGCTGGGGCCTGTGGAGCTTCGTGGTGCTGCTGCTGTTGAGCGGCTTGAGCAACTTCGCAGTCGCCTGGTGGCTGGACGTGTTCATGCGCGACCTCATCCCATTGCTGGCCGATGACCCGGCCCTGCTGCAGGAGCTGCAGCTGAAACGCTGGCTGATCACGCTGACCGTGGTCGGCATGTCGTTCGTGCTTCTCGGCCTGCAGGGCTGGCTGGCCTGGCGCCTGCTGCGCCCCGACGTGCGCGCGCGCTTCCGCTGAGCTCTCGCTCCCGGCATTTTTGACGCGAACGACCTGCCCGGCACAGACGCCGTGACCGCAGCACAGGCGTTCCAGCGGGTTTGATTGCGGATCGGTGGCGGTTGGCTATCGTGGCCCGCGTCTTTCTGCCCTGGCTCCAAGATGCCTCCTTTCGCCCCACGCCACCTGATTCCGGCCTTCATTGCCTTGTTGCTGCTGACCTGGGCGCAGCAGGCGGCCGCAACCGGTCTGCCACGCTGTGGCCTATTCGCGGCCGAAGGCGGTGGCAACCAGCTGCGCGTGGATGGGCCTGACCGCGGGGTGGCGAAGAACACGCACATCTCTGATCGGCCCTTCGTTGTCCAAGAGATCGATGGCGAGCTGAGCCTCGTCAACCTCACCTTCGGAATTACATCTGGACTGAACGTCCAGCGTGGCGGTCGCGTCCTGCAGCAGGGCAACACGCGCTACCGCCTGATCCAGCCAGCGGCGTGCCTGCCCCCGGTCGAGCACGCGCCAGGCAGCTGCCTGGCAGATGCCCAGCGCTGCCTTGACAGGCATCATCATGAGCTGAGCCTGACGGCGCTGGAATCGGCCTGTGCCGAAGGGGTTCCATTTCTGTGCCAGCGCCTGCCCGATCGCTATCGCGAGGCTGACCAGGCCCCCGGGAGCGATACACCGACCGAAGCACAGATCGCGGTGATACAGGCCACGATGGAAAAGGAGATGGCCGAGATGGACTTCCCCCGCCAGTGTCGCAAGGATGACCCTGCGGCCGACACCGAGGCCTGCATGGCCATCCTGGAAGAGCGGCCAGAGCTGGTCGAGGCCGTCGCCACTGCCATCCGCACGGCCTCGATGGCGGCCAAGATGGTTGAAGTGTTCTCGCCTGCAGCCAAGCCTGCGCTGTCCGACGCGCGATTGCAGCGCCTGCAGGACCTATGCACGCAGGTGGGTGAAAGTGACTTCTGCATGGAGGTTGCCACCCTGCAGTGGACCGCCGGCAATCTGCAGGACGGCAGGGCGGCGTTGCAGATGGCCTGCGAAGGCGGCAACGAGACGTCCTGCCGGCAGGCGGCTGCACTGCGGGCGCTGGATGGGGAGCTGTTGCCGCAGGCCGCCAGCGCCGTGCCCTGTGGCCACTACGTGGCCTCCGGCGGGCTGTTGGACGAACTGACGTTCGGCGATGGTGGACTTGTGGAGGTGGGCTACGGTTCGCGGGTGCGTGCACGCGTGCAGGACGGCCAGATCCGCATGCGCCACGAGCTGGGGGGTGACTACGTGCTGCAACCGTTGGCCAACGGTGACCTGCTGGGGCTGGACGATTCGATGCGTTTTGAGCGCTTTCAGCGACAGCCGGGAAGTGCCCAGTGCAGCGCACCGCTGGTGTTCGACGAAATCCCATTCCCGCAGGATTGCCCACGCGCGTCGGTCGACGGCGAAGCAGAAGCCTGCTGCGCGGCCGGCAGGATGCAGGGCTGCAATGTGCTGGGCAGCCGCGCCGCGCTGGGCGGGAAGTGGGTCGAGGCCAGCCAGCACTACCAGAAGGTGTGCCAGGCCGGCATCCGCGAAGGCTGTGAAAACCTGGCCAGCGTGATGGAGAACAGCAGCAGTGTGGACGTCCGCCCCATGCTTGAGGCCGTCTGCGAGGCCGAGGGCAGTGGCCGCCACGTGGCATGTGACGTGCTGGCGACGCGCAACTGGAGCTTGCTGGGTTTCGGCCAGGCCTTGCAGCGTGCTGTCCAGGAGCATTCGGCGGACGAGGATCAGACCGGACCGGCGCCACGCACCCCCAACCACAAGCAGTAAGGGGCTTGCCTCCCCGGGCCCTGCGGTAAAGTACGCGCCATGAATGAATTCGAGCGCGTGCGCACCTACCTCACCGACTTGCAGGACCGCATCTGTGCGGCGATCGAGGCCGTCGATGGCCGGGCCCGCTTCCAGGAAGACCTGTGGCAGCGTGCAGAGGGCGGTGGCGGGCGTACCCGCGTGCTGCGCGACGGTGCGGTGTTCGAGCAGGCCGGCATCGGCTTCTCCGACGTTGCTGGCAGCCGCCTGCCGCCGTCGGCCTCGGCCAACCGCCCGGAACTGGCGGGCGCCTCCTGGCGCGCCACCGGCGTGTCGCTGGTGTTCCACCCGCTCAACCCGTACGTGCCGACCACCCATGCCAACGTGCGCTTTTTCCAGGCGCAGCGCGACGGTGAAGTGGTGGCCAGCTGGTTCGGCGGCGGCTTCGACCTGACCCCGTTCTACCCGTTCGACGAGGACGTGCAGCACTGGCACCGGGTCGCACGCGATCTGTGTGCACCGTTCGGCGACGAACGCTACGCCGCGCACAAGCGCTGGTGTGATGAGTACTTCTTCCTGCGCCACCGCAACGAAACGCGCGGCGTCGGCGGTCTGTTCTTCGACGACCTGCACGGCGACTTCGAGCGCGATTTCGATTATCTGCGCGCGGTCGGCGATGGCTTCCTCGACGCCTACCTGCCGATCGTGCAGCAGCGCAAGGACGCCATCTATGGCGAGCGCGAACGCGAGTTCCAGCTGTACCGCCGCGGCCGCTACGTGGAATTCAACCTGGTCTACGACCGCGGCACCCTGTTCGGGCTGCAGAGCGGTGGCCGCAGCGAAAGCATCCTGATGAGCCTGCCGCCGCGGGTGCGCTGGGAATACGGCTTCTCGCCCGAACCCGGCAGCCCCGAATCGCGCCTGGCCGACTACCTGGTGCCGCGCGACTGGCTCTGAGGGGTGTCGTCGCGCGGGGCGTGGGCTCGGCGCTGGTCAGCTGCCCTTCCGCGCGATGATGGTGATGTGCCCTGTCGTCTCCAGCAGGGCAATCTGCACATCTTCAATCTGCAGCCCGCCCTGCTGGCGCAGCGCGGCATCGAAGTCGGCGCGGCTGATCAGCTCGCGGCGAAGTACCGCCTCGAACAGGCGCCCATCGCGCGCGATTACGGTGGGTTCTCCTTCGATCAACCGCTCCATGCGCCGATTCCGCGTGGTGAGCCAGCCCACCCCGTAGTTCAGCAGGATCAGGGTCGCCGCCAGCAGCAGGCCGCCGCCCAGCGAGGTATCCGTGCCCAGCAGCGCGTTCTGCACCGCGTTGCCCAGCAGCACGATCAGCAGCACGTCGAACGGCGTGATCTGCCCCAGAGCCCGCTTGCCGCCCAGCCGGACCATGCCCAGCACCACGACGTAGACCACCACCGCGCGCAGGATGAATTCCCACCACGGCATGGCCAGGGCGAACAGGTCGGGCATGGTCTTCCCCTGCGGAACGGTGGCCCAGCCTAGCACCTGGGGTCAGATCCCTCTGCCCCATCAGCGCCCGGGGTATGCCATCGGCACAAATAAAAAGCCCCGCTGACCAGGGGGAGGTCAACGGGGCCGGGGAACGGGCACTTGGGGAGGAGTCCCCGTTCCGAGATCTGCTCCAGGGGATGGGAGAGATCCACAACAGGCATTGCGCCTGTCGGGAGTTATAGAAGCACTCCGAACACTAACGGTTCGTGAAGGGGCCCCATTTAATGAAATTCAATCGGGGCAACATTCATGGTCGAGTCAGAAACCCCCGACTCATGAACAAATTCACGTCGTTTTCGGCCCGGAATGCGGTCAGTGCGCTTCATCCCAGTTGCTGCCGACGCCCGTATCGACCACCAGCGGCACCCGCAGTTTGGCCGCTTGCGACATGCGTTCCACCACCTGCAAGCGCAAGTCTTCGACGAAACTGCTTTCGGTTTCGAACACCAGTTCATCGTGCACCTGCAGGATCATCCGTGCCGGTGCCCCGCTGTCGCGCAGCCACTGGTCCACATCCACCATCGCGCGCTTGATGATGTCGGCGGCTGTGCCCTGCATCGGCGCGTTGATCGCGGCGCGCTCGGCCCCGGCACGCAGGCCCTGGTTGCGGGCGTGGATGTCGTTCAGGTACAGGCGGCGGCCGAACAGGGTTTCCACATAGCCCTGGTCGCGGGCCTGCTGGCGCATCCGCTCCATGAAGTCGCGCACGCCCGGATAGCGGCTGAAGTACAGCGCCACGTAGTCCTGTGCCTGGCCACGGTCGATGCCCAGATTGCGGGCCAGGCCGAAGGCGCTCATGCCGTACATCAGGCCGAAGTTGATCGCCTTGGCGGCGCGGCGCTCGTTCGGGGTCACCTCCTCCAGCGTGCGCCCGAACACCTCGGCGGCGGTGGCGCGGTGCACGTCGGCGCCCTGCTCGAAGGCGCGCACCAGGCCCGGGTCCTCGGACAGGTGCGCCATGATCCGCAGCTCGATCTGCGAGTAGTCGGCGGCCAGCAGCTGGCAGCCTTCCGGGGCGATGAACGCGCGGCGGATGCGGCGGCCATCTTCGGTGCGGATCGGGATGTTCTGCAGGTTCGGGTCCGACGAGGACAGGCGGCCGGTAGCGGCGCCGGACTGGTGGTAGCTGGTGTGCACCCGGCCGGTGTCCGGATTGACCATCTCCGGCAGCTTGTCGGTGTAGGTGCTGCGCAGCTTGGCCAATCCGCGGTAGTCGAGGATCACCCGCGGCAGTTCATGCTGGTCGGCAATCGCCTCCAGCGCCTCTTCATTGGTGCTGGGCTGGCCCTTCGGGGTCTTCACCACCGCCGGCAGCTTCAACTCGTCGAACAGCACCGCCTGCAACTGCTTGGGCGAATCCAGGTTGAAGCTGCGGCCGGCCAGCTCGGTGGCCTTCTGCTGCGCGGCCAGCATGCGCGAGGACAGGTCCTGGCTCTGGCGGCGCAGTTCGTCGGTGTCGATCCGCACGCCGTTGGCTTCAATGCTGGTCAGCACCGGCACCAGCGGCATCTCGATGTCGCGGTACACGCTGTCCAGCGCCGGCTCGGCCAGCAGCTGCGGCTGCAGCGCGCGATGGAGGCGCAGGGTAATGTCGGCGTCCTCGGCCGCATAGCGGCTGGCTTCGTCGATGCCCACCTGCGAGAACGGAATCTGCTTGGCGCCCTTGCCGGCCACGTCCTCGAACTTGAGG
Organism: Stenotrophomonas sp. A3_2; assembly: GCF_036624925.1. Lineage (NCBI taxonomy): Bacteria > Pseudomonadati > Pseudomonadota > Gammaproteobacteria > Lysobacterales > Lysobacteraceae > Stenotrophomonas > Stenotrophomonas sp. A3_2. The sequence continues at coordinate 3,252 of NZ_JAZKVY010000137.1, read as the reverse complement.
GTGGTGTAGCCCAGGTAACGCAGGGCCAGCGAATCCATGTCGTGGCGGGTGGCGGTGGAGTTGAGCACGAAGCTCTCGAGCATGGTGTCGTCGTGGTAGCCCTGCACCTCCACGCCGTGGCGGCGCAGCACATGCAGGTCGTACTTGCCGTGCTGGCCCAGCTTCTTCTTCGCCGGGTCCTGCAGCACCGGCCGCAGCGCATCCAGCACCTGCTGCATCGGCAGCTGGGCCGGCGCGCCCGGGTAATCGTGGCCGACCGGAATGTAGGCCGCCCTGCCCGGCTCGACCGCCAGGCTGACGCCGACCAGGCGCGCGCGCATCGCGTCCAGCGCATCGGTTTCAGTATCGAAGCTGATCAGCTCGGCCTGCTGCAGGCGCTCGACCCAGGCCTGCAGCTGCCCGCTGGTCAGCACGGTCTCGTATTCACCCGGCGCGGACAGTGCCGGATCCAGCGTGCCGGCGGCGGGCGCCTCGACGCTGCCACGCGCGAAGCCGGCCGCAGTGCCGCGCAGGCTCGGGGTCGCCTCGCTGGCGGCCACCGGTGCCGGCACAGGCGCGCCCAGCTCCTTCAGCGCCTGGGTGAAACCATAGCGCGTATACAGCTCGGTCAGCGCCGGAACATCCTGCTCGCGCAGCGCCAGGCTGGTCGGGCTGGCCTCGAGCGCCAGGTCGGTGCGGATGGTCACCAGCTCGCGGTTCAGCGGCAGGCGCTCCAGCGCGGCGCGCAGGTTCTCGCCGATCTTGCCCTTCATGGTCGGCGCGGCCGCCATCACCCCGTCCAGGTGCTGGTACTCGGCCAGCCACTTGGCAGCGGTCTTCGGCCCGCACTTCTCCACGCCCGGCACGTTGTCGACCGCGTCGCCCATCAGCGCCAGCAGGTCGACGATCTGATCGGCGCGCACGCCGAACTTGTCCATCACCGCCGCGTCGGAATCCATGCGGCTGCCGGTCATGGTATTGACCAGCTCGATACCCGGGCGCACCAGCTGGGCGAAGTCCTTGTCGCCGGTGGAGATGGTCACCTTCAGGTCCTGCGCCAGGCCCTGCAGCGCAAGCGTGCCGATCACATCGTCGGCTTCCACGCCGGGGATGCGCAGGATGCTGATGCCCAGCGCTTCGACGATGCGGCACATCGGCTCGACCTGGCTCCGCAGCTCATCGGGCATCGGCGGGCGGTTGGCCTTGTACTGGTCGTACAGGTCATCACGGAAGGTCTTGCCGGGCGCATCGACCACGAACGCGACGTAGGCCGGGCGCTCCTTCAGCGTCGAACGCAGCATGTTGACCACGCCGAACAGCGCGCCGGTGGGCTCACCCTGTGCATTGGACAGGGGCGGCAGCGCGTGGAACGCGCGGTACAGGTAACTGGACCCGTCGATCAGGACTAATCTGCTCATGCGCCGATTCTACGCGCCCGTGCCTGCACCGCGACGACACGGCACGCACCTGGCGATGGGGCATAATCAGGGCTCTCTCCAGGCAAAGGCCCCTGCCGATGAAGACCCTGATGCTGGCTTCCCTGCTCCTGCTCGCTGGCTGCGCCAGCATGGGTGGCGCAGGTGCTCCCCCGGTGGACGTCAAGGGCGCCGATGTCTCCAAGCGCACTATGGACAACGGCGATGTCATCGAGGAATACCGTGTGTCCGGCCAGCTGCGCATGGTCAAGGTGACCCCGTCGCGCGGTGCCCCGTTCTACATGTACGACAAGAACGGCGACGGCCGTTTCGACAACGACAAGGATGGCGTGTCGCCGGTGTACTGGAAGCTGTACAGCTGGTGATGTGACCGGGGACGGATCCCTGCGATCCCTGCGATCCATGCGATCCAGTAGATCCACGCCATGCGTGGATTCACCCCCGGCCCCCACAAAAAACAACGCCGGCGCGCATCCTGCGGCCGGCGTCGGGTCCCCTCCCCGGGAACGCTTGAATCAGCGGATGACCAGCACCGGCAGCGTGCTGCGTGCCAGCACCTCAGCGGTCTGGCTGCCCAGCAGCACGCGGGTCACGCCCCGGCGGCCGTGCGAGGTCATCACGATCAGGTCGCTGTTGCGCTCGGCCGCCGTCTCGATGATGCCGTCGGCCGCGTAGCGATCCAGCACGTGCACCGGGTTGGCGGTGATGCCCTGCTCGGCAGCCTTGGCCAGCGCCGGCTGCAGCACCTTCTGCGCGCCTTCCTCGCGGTCAGCCTTGTATTCCGGGCTGTTCATGTAGCCCACGCTCCAGCCCATGGCGTCGTACATGCCGACGGCCCACGGCTCGGAGACAGTCACGATATCGACCTCGGCGTTGAGGTCCTTGGCCAGCTCCAGGCCCTTGGCCAGGCCCTTGTCGGCCAGCTCGGACCCGTCGGTGGCAATCAGGATGCGCTTGTACATGGTGGGGCTCCGTGGCGGTCTGCCAGATGGGAACGCCACCATTGCACACCGGATGTGGAGGCGGCGCCTTGAGCAGGATCAATCCGGCGCTGTGCAGGGGCCCGTGCGCACCGTCGCGTGGTCCGAGGGACGCGCTCGGCCGGCCCCCTTCTGTAGAGCCGAGCCCATGCTCGGCTCCACAACAATGTCGCTCAGGCGATCTGCACCACGCGTGCGTTCTGGCACAGCGGATAACTGGACACGAATTCGGCAATCGCATCACGCATCGCCTCGAACGATTCGCCGTACATGTACAGCGCGGTCTCGCTCGGGCCCTGCCACCAGCTGCAGATCTCGCCCAGGCCGTCGATGTTCTCCGACAGCTGCTCGAACACGTGGTTGGAATCGCACTGTTCGTAGACCTCGTCCGGCAGGTTCAGGCCATCCAGATAGATGCCCAGCCCCTCGGTCACGCCGAAGCTGCGATCGGCTTCACCCGCGCCCTGGATCTTCGAGCCCTTCGGTGCACCCAGCTGCTCCAGCAGGTCGATCAGCTTGGGCACGCCATCGGCATCGACCAGCGCCACTTCGATATCGCCGTATTCGACCTCACCCAGGTCGGACATCGCAGTGCCGCCGCCGGTGAGCTCGCCCACCTGGGCCGCCTGCAGCAGCGCGTCAAGCGGATCCTCGAACAGTTCGTGGCGATGCTCCGGCTGCAGCCGGGCGTTCAACTTCACGGTGACGTGCAGCGTGGGTTCGGTCATGGGGCGTTCCTGGAAGAAGTGCCGCCTATTGTAGAGCCGAGCCCCAGGACGGGGGGGGTTTTGGGGGAAAACCCCCCCCCCCGGGCGGCGGGGGGCACGGAATACATCCCGCCCCCCCGGGGACCGCAA
>NZ_JAZKVY010000136.1:0-326 GCF_036624925.1 Stenotrophomonas sp. A3_2 | reverse complement strand
GGTCATGATCAGCTTCTTCCTGGCCTGCACGGTGTTCGCGCCGCTGACGGCGATGCAGGTGATGTTTTCGGGGCTCTCGCCGATGCTGTTCGTGATCAATGGCGGGTATGGGCTGCTGGGGATGGCGATCTGCGGCGGGCTGATCGGGGCGATGAAGCCGGGGGCGGCGCGGGTTTGAGCGGTGATTGCGCGGCCCACGCCGCGCCGGTAACGCCACGGGAATGACGGGCACGCGGCGTCTTCCACTTTCGGTTCTGGTTCTGCTGGGCGTGGCGGTGGCGTTCAACGCCGGCGACCGGGGGAGCCTGTCCACCGTGGCGCCGGTG
>NZ_JAZKVY010000135.1:0-346 GCF_036624925.1 Stenotrophomonas sp. A3_2 | reverse complement strand
GCCACGAGCGGGTCGAGAACTTCCAGCAGATCCAACTGTAAAAAAGAAAGGTGTGCGGCCCAACGGTCCGCACCTACCCGGCTCCGCTTATGGTAGTTTCCAACCTTGGTTGGCATACGGCCGATTTGTCAAACAAAGGTTAAACCAAACACACAAATGTTAAACAGCCCAAAAACAAACATAAAAAAAAACTGTGGCCCCACCCCCGGGCCCCCCCCTACCCGGCTCCGCTTCTGGTAGTTGCCAACCTTGGTTGGCATACGGCCGATGTGTCAACCAACGTTGTCACCGACCCGAAACAGGTGCACCACCCTCAGCGATCGGTGTGGGGTTTCACCTTGAGCGC
>NZ_JAZKVY010000134.1:0-357 GCF_036624925.1 Stenotrophomonas sp. A3_2 | reverse complement strand
GTCGTCCTGGATGGCGTCGTCGTGGTGGGTGTCGGCATCGCCGCCATCTAGGGCGGCTTCCGAGTGGGCCATCCGGAGCTTTTCGTCGTGAACACTTGCCATGGCCGCGTTCCGCCCGTTGAGCAGCCGGCTGAGCATGACCACGACCCGCAGCAGGGTCGAGGCGCGGGACATGGCGATAATCTAGCCGCACGCGGCCGTGTATGCACCTCCGGCTTAATGGGGGGTTCATGTTTGGACCTGCACCAGTGTAGAGCCTACCCCACGCTCGGCTGCCGTACACGCAGACGCAGCCGCGGGTGGGCTCGGCTCTACAGGGGGACGAGCGCACGGTTGGCGATGGGGAGGCGCCTGGCC
>NZ_JAZKVY010000133.1:0-586 GCF_036624925.1 Stenotrophomonas sp. A3_2 | reverse complement strand
GAGATCTCGGCCATGATGTCGGTCACGCGCTGCACCGAGGCGACGATCTCGCCCATGGTCGCGCCGGCCTTGTGCACCAGCGCCGAGCCGTCGTTGACCTTGCCGACCGAATCATCGATCAGGCCCTTGATCTCCTTGGCGGCAGCGGCCGAACGCTGGGCGAGGGTACGCACTTCGCTGGCAACCACGGCGAAGCCACGGCCCTGTTCGCCGGCACGGGCGGCTTCCACCGCGGCGTTCAGTGCCAGGATGTTGGTCTGGAACGCGATGCCGTCGATGACGCTGATGATCTCGGCGATTTTCTTCGACGAGACTTCGATGGCCGACATGGTGGTCACCACCTGGCCGACCACCTCCCCGCCCTGCGAGGCGACGCCATGGGCGCCGATGGCGAGCTGGTTGGCCTGGCGGGCGTGTTCGGCGTTCTGGCGCACGGTGGAGGTCAGTTCCTCCATCGAGGCTGCGGTTTCCTCCAGGTTGGCGGCCTGCTGTTCGGTACGGCGCGACAGATCGCTGTTGCCCGAGGCGATCTCGCCGGCGGCCGAGCTGATCGCGCGGCTGGACTGCTTGATGCGGGTGACGATCT
>NZ_JAZKVY010000132.1:0-58050 GCF_036624925.1 Stenotrophomonas sp. A3_2 | reverse complement strand
CGCCCCGGACGCACCGCGCCGCGGAGTGGTTCTGTCCCCCCGCGCCCATGCGCGGCTGCTGTCGGCGCAGAAGCAGCCGCGCGCGGGCTCGGCTCTACAGGGGGGTGCATCGCAAACGGAAAGGGGCGGGGCCGGGGGGCGCCCGCCCGGTTGCCGTACTTGCGGGCCCGCGGGCGCCGCACGGACAGCCCCAGGGCCCCCGGCACCGCGCCCCCGGCCGCTGGCACGAAGAAGACCGCTGAGGTCTCGGTGCTGCTGCTGACCCCGACGGCCGTCGAGTACGTCCGTCACTGTGGCCTGCTGCAGTCCGTGCTGCGCCAGCTGGCCAGCAAGTACCGGAACAGGGCCGGATCCGCCCGGATCCGGCCCTTTCCGTTTGCGATGCACCCCCCTGTAGAGCCGAGCCTGCGCTCGGCTGCTTCTGCGCCGACAGCAGCCGAGCATGGGCTCGGCTCTACAGAAGCACTCAGCGGCGCGGTGCGTCCGGGTCGGTGCGCAGCGCCTTCAGCAGGCCCCACATGTAGAACGCCAGGGTGAACGAGAACGGCAGGCCGCACAGCACCACCGCCGTCTGCATTGCGCTGAAATTGCCGGCCAGGAGCAGCCCGACGCTGGCCACGGTGATACCGACGGCCCAGAACACGCGCAGCCAGATCGGCGCGTCATGCCCATCTTCCACGCCATCGTCAACACGACGGGTGCACAGGTTGGCGATCATCAGCGTGCCCGAATCGACCGGGGTCAGGAACAGCACGAAACCAATCACCACCGCAGCACCGGCCACGTACGGCGCCCCGGGCAGGTATTCCAGCAGCTTGAACAGCGTCATCGCCGCATCGTGCTGGGCCACGTCGCCCAGGATCGCCTGGCCATGGTTGAGGACCAGGTCGATGGCGGTGTTGCCGAAGATCGACAGCCACGCCAGGGTGAAACCGAGCGGGATGAGAAGCACGCCCATGACAACTTCACGGATGGTGCGTCCCCGCGAGATGCGCGCCACGAAAAGGCCGACGAACGGCGCCCAGGCGATCCACCAGGCCCAGTAGAACAGCGTCCACGAGCCCATCCACTCACGCCCCTTCGGGTCGTTGAGGTACATGTCGAAACTCTTGCGCACGAACGCACCGAGGTAATCGCCGGTGTTCTGGATCAAGCCATCGAACAGGTGCAGGGTCGGGCCGGTGACCAGCACGAACAGCAGCAGGCCGCACAGCAGGCGCACGTTGAGGTTGGAGAGCCAGGCGATGCCCTTTTCCACGCCTGCAACCACGCCGATGGTGGCCACCACCATCATCACCAGCACGATCGCCACCAGCACCTGCGGCGTATCCGGGATGTGGAACAGGTAGACCAGGCCGGACTGCACCACCAGCGCGCCGATGCCGAGGTTGGTCACCATCGAGATCAGCGTGGCCAGGATGCCGAAGCCATCCACCATGTCGCCGATGCGGCCATGGATGCGCTCACCGAAGATCGGGTACAGCGCCGAGCGCAGCGCCAGCGGCAGGTCGCGGCGGTAGGCGAAGTAGCCCAGTGCCACACCGACCAGCGCATACAGCGCCCAGCCGTGCAGGCCCCAGTGCAGGAAGGTCAGCACCATCGCCTCGCGGCCGGCGGCCACGGTGCCGCCGGGTTGCCCGGGCGGATGCAGGAAATGGTCCAGCGGCTCGTAGGCGCCGTAGTACAGCAGCGCAATGCCGATGCCGGCCGAGAACAGCATCGAGACCCAGGCCACGTAGCCAAACGCCGGTGATTCCTCGTTGTGGCCCAGGCGGATGCGGCCATACGGCGAGAACGCCAGCCACAGCACGAAGCCCAGGCACAGCACGATCAGCAGCATGTACCACCAGCCGAACGCGGCCGACACCTCGGCCTGCGCCCATTGCAGCCAGTGCTCGCTGCCTTCGGGATAGAGAACGGTGAGCAGCCCGAGGATGCCGATCGACACCGAGGAGCTGAAGAACACAAAACGGTTCAAGCGCAGGGGCGAACGCTTGGGATGAGCCAGGGAAGACATGGGGTCGTCTCATCAAGTCCGAGGGAGCACATGGGCGGGGCCGGACCGGTAAACCGGGCCCATGGCGTGGGGCGCGAGCGCATCCTAGGGTTTATTGATTGAACGTTCAATCAATAAAAAGCATAATGGCGGGCAGCCCGATCCTTCGGGTCGCAAACCGTGGAGAGACAATGCCGAAGAAAGGCGTGGAACCGGTACGGCGCGAGCAGCTGATCCGGGCCACTTTCCAGACCATCGACGAGATCGGCATGGCCGATGCGACCGTCGCCACCATCGCGAAGAAGGCCGGGCTGTCCAGCGGCATCGTCGCCCACTACTTCGGCGACAAGGACGGCCTGCTCAATGCTGCAATGCGGCAGATCCTGCGCGAACTGAAGGACGCCGTCGCCCGCTACCGCGCCGAGGCCAGCGATGACCCCCGCGAGCAGTTGCGTGCCATCGTCGACGGCAACTTCGACGACAGCCAGATCAACGGCACCGCGATGCGCGTCTGGCTCACCTTCTGGGCCGCGAGCATGCACCAGCCGGAACTGGCCCGGCTGCAGCGCGCCAACGACCAGCGCCTTTTCTCCAACCTGTGCCACCAGTTCAACCGCCTGCTGCCCCACCCGCAGGCCCGCCTGGCCGCCCGCGGCCTGGCCGCGATGATTGATGGCCTGTGGCTGCGCGGCAGCCTGGTCGGCGGCCAGTTCAATGCCGAGAAGTCCCGGCGCATCGCTTACGGCTACATCGACTTCCAGTTGCAGGCTGTCGCGCTATAAGCGCTTCAGCACCCGCCCCCTTCCAAGGAGTACGCCCCATGACCACCCTGCCCGTCCAACAGCTCTACATCCACGGCCAGCGCGTCGATGCCACCAGCGGCAAGACTTTCAAGACCATCAACCCGGCCACCGGCGAGGTGATCGCTGAAGTGCAGGTCGCCAGCCAGGCCGACGTCGAGCGTGCCGTGCAGAGCGCGTCCGAAGGCCAGAAGGTGTGGGCGGCGATGACGGCCATGGAGCGCTCGCGCATCCTGCGCCGCGCCGTCGAGCTCCTGCGCGAGCGCAACGACGAGCTGGCCCAGCTGGAAACCCTGGACACCGGCAAGGCGCTGGCCGAAACCACCACCGTGGACATCGTCACCGGTGCCGACGTGGTCGAGTACTACGCCGGCCTGGCCACCGCCATCGAGGGCATCCAGCTGCCGCTGCGCGAATCGAGCTTCTTCTACACCCGTCGCGAGCCGCTGGGCGTGGTCGCCGGCATCGGCGCCTGGAACTACCCGATCCAGATCGCCATGTGGAAGTCGGCCCCGGCCCTGGCTGCCGGCAACGCGATGGTGTTCAAGCCCTCCGAAGTGACCCCGTTGACCGCGATCCGCCTGGCCGAGATCTACACCGAAGCCGGCGTGCCGGCCGGCGTGTTCAACGTCGTGCAGGGCCCGGGCCGCGAGATCGGGCAGTGGCTGACCGAGCACCCGGTGATCGAGAAGATCTCCTTCACCGGCGGCGTCGCCACCGGCAAGAAGGTGATGGCCAGCGCCGCGTCCTCGTCGCTGAAGGAAGTGACCATGGAGCTGGGCGGCAAGTCGCCGCTGGTGATCTGCGATGACGCCGATCTGGACCGCGCGGCCGACATCGCGGTGATGGCCAACTTCTTCAGTTCCGGCCAGGTCTGCACCAACGGCACCCGCGTGTTCGTGCCGCGCAGCATGCTGGCCGCCTTCGAGGCCGCCGTGGTCGAGCGCGTCAAGCGCATCCGCATCGGCGACCCGATGGCCGCCGACACCAACTTCGGCCCGCTGACCAGCTTCCCGCACATGGAAAACGTGCTGCGCTACATCGAGAGCGGCAAGGCCGAAGGCGCCCGCCTGCTGACCGGCGGTGGCCGTGCCACCGAGGGCGCGCTGGCCAATGGCGCCTACGTGCTGCCGACCGTGTTCTCCGACTGCCGCGATGACATGACGATTGTCCGGGAAGAGATCTTCGGGCCGGTGATGAGCATCCTCGCCTACGACGACGAGGACGAAGTGGTGCGCCGCGCCAACGACACCACCTTCGGCCTGGCCGCGGGCGTGGTCAGCAAGGACATCAGCCGCGCGCACCGCATCATCCACCGCCTGGAAGCCGGCATCTGCTGGATCAACACCTGGGGTGAATCGCCGGCCGAAATGCCGGTCGGTGGCTACAAGGAATCGGGCGTCGGCCGTGAGAACGGCATCTCCACCCTCGGCCACTACACCCGCATCAAGTCGGTGCAGGTCGAGCTGGGCGACTACGCCAGCGTGTTCTGACCGGCGCGCCGCAAGCCAGCACCCTCGTCCGGCCACCGCGCCGATCCGACATTCCGCCGCGACGCCTGCATGCAGCGCGCCGCGGCCTGCAGGAGACACCCATGAGCACCCATAACGAGTACGACTACATCATCATCGGCGCAGGCTCGGCCGGCAACGTGCTGGCCACCCGCCTCACCGAAGATGCCGATGTCAGCGTGCTGCTGCTGGAAGCCGGTGGCCCGGACTACCGGTTCGACTTCCGTACCCAGATGCCGGCGGCGCTGGCCTTCCCGCTGCAGGGCAAGCGCTACAACTGGGCGTACAAGACCGATCCGGAGCCCTTCATGAACAACCGCCGCATGGACTGCGGACGCGGCAAGGGCCTGGGCGGCTCGTCGCTGATCAACGGCATGTGCTACATCCGCGGCAACGCGATGGACTATGACAACTGGGCCAGCATGCCGGGCCTGGAGGATTGGACCTATCTGGACTGCCTGCCGTATTTCCGCAAGGCCGAAACCCGCGACATCGGACCCAATGACTACCACGGTGGCGACGGCCCGCTGCGCGTGACCACGCCCAAGGCCGGCAACAACGAACTGTTCGCTGCGATGGTCGAGGCCGGCGTGCAGGCCGGCTACCCGCGCACCGACGACCTCAACGGCTACCAGCAGGAAGGCTTCGGCCCGATGGACCGCACGGTGACCCCGAGGGGCCGTCGTTCCAGCACCGCCCGCGGCTACCTGGACCTGGCCAAGCCGCGCCCGAACCTGACCATCGTCACCCACGCGCTGACCGACCGCATCCTGTTCTCGGGCAAGCGTGCGGTGGGCGTGCAGTGGCTGCACAACGACCAGCCACAGCGTGCCACCGCCCGCCGTGAGGTGCTGCTGTGCGGTGGCGCCATCGCCTCGCCGCAGATCCTGCAGCGCTCGGGCGTCGGCCCGGCCGACCTGCTGCGCAGCCTGGACATCGACCTGGTGCACCACCTGCCAGGCGTCGGCGCCAACCTGCAGGATCACCTGGAGATGTACCTGCAGTACGAATGCAAGAAGCCGGTGTCGCTGGCGCCGGCACTGAAGCTGTACAACCAGCCGGCGATCGGTGCCGAGTGGCTGTTCCTGGGCACCGGCATCGGCGCCAGCAACCAGTTCGAGGCCGGCGGCTTCATCCGCAGCGACGCCGAATTCGACTGGCCGAACCTGCAGTACCACTTCCTGCCGGTGGCGATCAATTACAACGGCTCCAACCCGATCAAGGCGCACAGCTTCCAGATGCACGTCGGTTCGATGCGCTCGCCCAGCCGCGGCCGCATCCATGTGCGTTCGAAGGATCCGCGCGAACATCCGAGCATCCTGTTCAACTACATGTCGCACGAGCAGGACTGGCGTGAGTTCCGCGCGGCGATCCGCATCACCCGCGAGATCTTCGCGCAGCCGGCGCTGGCACCGTACAGCGGCCGCGAGATCTCGCCGGGCAGCGCGCTGCAGACCGACGCGCAGATCGACGCATTCGTGCGCGAGCATGCCGAGACCGCCTACCACCCGTCGTGCTCGAACAAGATGGGCCATGCCGATGACCCGATGGCGGTGGTCGACGGCCAGGGCCGCGTGCACGGGCTGGAAGGCCTGCGCATCGTCGATGCCTCGATCATGCCGCAGGTGGTGACCGGCAACCTCAACGCGCCGACCATCATGATGGCCGAGAAGCTGGCCGACGTGATCCGCGGCCGCACCCCGCTGGCCCGCAGCACCGCGCCGTATTACAAGGCCAACGGTGCACCGGTGCGCAAGCAGGGCTGAGCCAGCCGCACACCTTGAAACACCCGCCGGGCATGGCCCGGCGCTACCAGGCGCGTCCTGCCTTCGGTAGCGCCAGGCCATGCCCGGCGCCGTTTGACGCGTTCGCACAATGCGCCACGCAAACCCCTCTTCGCGTTTTCCCTACGGCGGGGTATGCTGCAATGAACGGCCATTGTCGATACGCTCGGGGCCGAACCTAATACATCACGATTCCTGGAGGGGGAATATGAGTCTGGATCGTCCCTGGCTGCAGAGCTATCCGAAAGGCGTTCCCGCCGAAATCGACGTCAACGAGTTCCATTCGGTAGCTTCGGTCTTCGACGCTTCCGTCGCGAAATTCCGCGACCGTCCCGCCTACTCCAGCTTCGGCAAGGTCCTCACCTATGGTGAGACAGACGCGCTGGTCACCCAGTTCGCCGCCTACCTGCTGGGTGAGCTCAAGCTCAAGAAGGGTGACCGCGTCGCCCTGATGATGCCCAACTGCCTGCAGTACCCGGTGGCCACCTTCGGCGTGCTGCGCGCCGGACTGACCGTGGTCAACGTCAACCCGCTGTACACCGCGCGCGAACTCAAGCACCAGCTGGTCGACGCCGGCGTCAGTGCGCTGGTGGTGGTCGACAACTTCGGCGACACCGTCGAACAGGTCATCGCCGATACGCCGGTCAAGCACGTGGTCACCACCGGCCTGGGCGACCTGCTCGGCGCCAAGGGCGCGATCGTCAACTTCGTACTGAAGTACGTCAAGAAGATGGTGCCCAACTACCACATCAAGGGCGCCGTCCGCTTCAGGCAGGCGCTCAAGCTGGGCAGCCGCCACGCGCTTCCGCCTGTCGAGATCGACCACGACGACATCGCCTTCCTGCAGTACACCGGCGGTACCACCGGCGTGGCCAAGGGCGCGATGCTGACCAACCGCAACCTGATCGCCAACATGCAGCAGGCGTCGGCATGGCTGTCCACTTCAGGCATCGAGCCGGGCAAGGAAGTGATCATCACGGCCCTGCCGCTGTACCACATCTTCGCGTTGACCGCGAACGGCCTGGTCTTCATGAAATTCGGTGGCTGCAACCACCTGATCACCAACCCGCGCGACATGAAGGGCTTCGTCAAGGAGCTCAAGGGTACCCGCTTCACCGCCATCACTGGTGTCAACACGCTGTTCAACGGCCTGCTCAACACCCCCGGCTTCGACGAGATCGACTTCTCCTCGGTCAAGTTCACCCTCGGCGGCGGCATGGCGGTACAACGTGCCGTGGCCGAACGCTGGAAGAAGGTCACCGGGGTGACCCTGGTCGAAGCCTATGGCCTGACCGAGACCTCGCCGGCAGCCTGCATCAATCCGCTCACCCTGCCCGAGTACAACGGCGCCATCGGCCTGCCGATCCCGTCCACCGATGCCTGCATCAAGGACGACAACGGCAACATCCTGGCGCTGGGCGAAGTGGGTGAACTGTGCATCAGGGGCCCGCAGGTGATGAAGGGCTACTGGCAGCGCCCGGAGGAAACCGCCACCGCCATCGACGCCGACGGCTGGCTGCACACCGGCGACATGGCGAAGATGGACGAACAGGGCTTCTTCTACATCGTCGACCGCAAGAAGGACATGATCCTGGTGTCCGGCTTCAACGTGTACCCGAACGAGGTCGAGGACGTCATCGCGATGATGCCCGGCGTGTTGGAAGTGGCTGCGGTCGGTGTCCCGGACGAGAAGTCCGGCGAGGTCGTGAAGGTCGTGATTGTGAAGAAGGACCCGAACCTGACCGCGGAAATGGTCAAGGAACATGCCCGCGCCAACCTGACCGGTTACAAGCACCCCAGAATCGTAGAATTCCGAAAGGAGCTGCCGAAGACCAACGTCGGCAAGATTCTCCGTCGCGAGCTGCGTGATACGCCCGCCCGGTAAGGGTTTCCGGGCAACACGACAGTACAGGGGACCCCGCCGGAGACGGCGGGGTCTTTTTATTGCCGGAACATGGCCGGCCCGGCGCTTGCGGGCGGTTCACGACGGGTGCATAGAATCAGTCGCCGCCGCATGTTCAGCTCGCCCCCTCACTCCTCTCCGTCCGCTCTGCGGTTGGCCGGACGGTCACACGGAGAACTCCCATGTCTGCAGTACGCCCCATCATTACCCGTCCCTCGCAGCACCCTACCCTGCGTATCACCGAAGAACCCGAGCGGGACGTTTACTGGATCCATATGCACGCCAACCTGGTCAACCAGCCAGGCCGGCCGTGCTTCGCCTCGCGCCTGGTCGATGACATCGTCGACTACCAGCGCGAACTGGGGGATCGCCTCAGCGCCTCGCACGCTCTGTCACCCCATGTCGTACTTGCCTCGGACAGCGACGTGTTCAACCTGGGCGGCGATCTCGAACTGTTCTGCCGCCTGATCCGCGAGGGCGACCGCGCCCGCCTGCTCGACTATGCCCAGCGCTGCGTGCGCGGCGTGCATGCCTTCCATGCCGGCCTGGGCACCCGTGCCCACAGCATCGCCCTGGTCCAGGGCAATGCACTGGGGGGCGGCTTCGAGGCCGCACTGAGCTGCCACACCATCGTCGCCGAGGAAGGCGTGCTGATGGGCCTGCCGGAGGTGCTGTTCGACCTGTTCCCCGGCATGGGCGCCTACTCCTTCCTGTGCCAGCGGATCAGTCCGCGGCTGGCGGAGAAGATCATGCTGGAAGGCAACCTCTACACCGCCAGCCAGCTGAAGGAAATGGGCCTGGTCGACATCGTGGTGCCGGTGGGCGAAGGTGTTGCCGCAGTCGAACAGGTGATCAAGGAAAGCCGACGCATCCCGCACGCCTGGGCGGCGATGCGTGAGGTCAACGAGATCGCCACCATGGTGCCGCTGCATGAAATGATGCGGATCACCGAGATCTGGGTAGACACTGCGATGCAGCTCGGCGAGAAGTCCCTGCGCACCATGGATCGGCTGGTACGGGCGCAGGCCCGGCGCAATGGCGACCCGGCCTGATCGTCTGGCGGGTCAGGACGGGCTGCGCTCGCTGTCGTCGCGGTGCGGTGCCCCCGCACTACGGGCATCCAACGCATTCCTGCCGTTGCGCAGAGCGGTCGCCAGGTTGCTGAGGCGGGCGCTCCATTCACCCTTCAGCTGCCAGTCCGCCATGCGCATGATTTCGCCACTGGAGGCGGCAACCTGGACAAGCCCCAGGTTGCTCGCCACACCGCGCAGCGCGTGTGCATGCTCGCGGAAATCCTCCCAGGCCTGGCGCTCGCCGCAGCCCTGCAGTTGGCCCATGCTCGCGTCGACGTCCGCCAGGCATTGGTCGATGAACTTGCGTTCGAAGCCATCGCCCATGCCCAGCGACGCCAGCTCGTCCAGCACCGCGGTATCGAGCACGCCATCGCCGACCGGCAATGCAGGCACCGACTGGATGCCGGGCTCGGCGCGGGTGTTGGCGGCGACATCGGCCAGCACTTCCAGCAGGCGGGTGGCCACCACGGGCTTGGCAAGGAAGGCGCGGGCGCCGGCCTGCTCACAACGCAGGATGGACTCGGGGGTGACGTCTGCGCTCAGCACCATGACCGGAACGTAAGGCATGCCGCTGGCCTGCATCACCCGCAACTGCTTGAGCAGATCCAGTCCGCTCATGCCGGGCATGTGCAGGTCGACGATCGCTGCGTCGTAACTGGCCTGCTCCAACGCATCGAGCACTTCGGCGCCGCCGTTGACGCAGGTGACCTTGTGGCCGGCCTTCTCCAGCAGCCGCTGCAGCACCATGCGGTTGGCCTCGTGATCGTCGGCCACCAGGACCCGCAGGCTGCGCACCCGTGCACGATGGCGCAGGAAGGGGTTGGAAAACGCGATGACATTGCCGGCTTCAGCCACCTCGGACGGAACCGCCGGGGCTGATGCGGTCTCTGCGACGTCCAGCGTGATCTCGACCCAGAACACGCTGCCGCGCGGGCTGTTCGGTGCATAGCCGACCTGCCCGCCCATCGACTCGACCAGGCCCTTGGCAATGGCCGTGCCCAGGCCGGTGCCCTCATGGCGACGGGCCAGGCCGACATCACCCTGCTCGAAGGCATTGAACAGGCGCCCACGCAGCGCCACCGGCACGCCGATGCCGGTATCGACGATCTCGAATCGCAGGCGCATCCGTTGGCTGCCCGGCGCGTCCGGGCTCGACACGCGCAGATGCACGTAGCCGCTGTCGGTGAACTTGACCGCGTTGCCCATCAGGTTCAGCAGGATCTGCTGCAGATGCCCGGCATCACCCAGCAGGCGCGGCGGCACGTTGTCGTCCACCTGCACGCGATAGTCCAGCGACTTGGAGCGGGTCTGCGGGGTCAGGATCAGGTTGATCGCCTGCAGCACGTCGGCCAGTGCGAACTCGTGCGACTCCACGCGCACCTTGCCGGCTTCGATCGCGGAGATGTCCAGCACCTCTTCCACCAGCGCCAGCAGGCTGCGGGTCGAGGCCTGGATGGTGTTCAGGCACTCGCGCTGTTCGTCGTCCAGGCGGGTGGTGGCCAGTACTTCGGTCATGCCCGCCAGCCCGTTCAGCGGCGTGCGGAACTCATGGCTCATGTTGGCCAGGAAGCGGCTCTTGGCTTCGTTGGCCTGGCGCGCCTCGGCCACCGCCCGGGTCAAGGCATGCAACAGCGAATCGAAGTACAGCGGAATCGCGCCCAGGCCCAGCAGCAGGCCCCAGCCCAGATAGTCGTGGCTGCGCCAGTAGGGCGACAGCATCACCGTGCACAGGAACGCCAGGCAGCCCATCGCCGTGGCCACGCGCAGGTAGGTGCTGCCGTAGCGCATGCCGTTGCCGATCGTGACCCACAGCATCACCGCATACAGCGGTGCGGCCGGCTCGCCCTGGATCGTCATGATCCAGGCCATGCAGGTGTAGTCGGTCAGCATGCCGATCACCCGGCGCACATGCGACACGCCCGGATTGACCAGGATCGCGGCCAGCAGGCCTGCGGAAATGGTCAGCTCGAAGGCGAGGATCAGCCACGTCGCAGTCAGCGCCTCACCGCCACCGCTCAGCGAGCGCCAGCCGAGATAGCTGATGAACAGCGCCGTGATGATGATGCGGATCAGGTTCTGCGCGTGCTCGCTGTCCTCGCGCCCGGACAGGCGCTGCTTGAAGCGGGCCAGCAGCGAGCGCTTGTCGGAGCCAGTGGCGGGCATCGTATCCATGGTCGGATGTCGCATCCTTCGGCGCAGCAGGGAGGAGCAGCACAACGGTACCGCCAACAGCCCCAGCCACAGTGAAACCGCCAGGCCCAGGTTGGCCTGCCAGTAAGGGGTCAACAGCACCGTAGTGCCGAAACTGGCCATGGCCAGCACGACGGCAGCGGCCAGGTACCGCGGCCCGAAGCGCAGGCCGTTGCCCACTGTCACCCACATCACCACCGCATACACCCACGCCAGCGGCTCACCCATCTGGATCATGCCGATCGCGATCAGTCCGTAATCGGCCAGCATCCCGGCCACCCGTCGCGGGTCCGAGCGCTGCGGCCTCCACAGCAGCCAGCCGAACAGCAGCAGCGACAGGCCCAGGCCGGTCACTACCGTTGCCAGCACGCCCTGGTACTGATCCAACCGGTGCAGGCGGGCACCGGACAGCAGAACATAGATCAGGATCAGCGAGATCAGCACCACCCGCACGATCGCCTGGCCATGTTCCGAATCCGGACGCTGCGCCAGCCGACGCTTCACGCGTGCGAACAGGTCCTGCATGTCACCCACCCGGTCGCGTCGATGCCGTCGAGTGCTGGGCGCAGATGTCCATCAACTGCTGGCGGCCGCGCATCAGCGCATCCACGCAGCGTGGATCGAACAGGCGGCCACGCTGTGCGTACAGATAGGCCAGTGTGGCTTCCATGGTCCATGCTTCCTTGTACGGACGGGGTGAGATGAGTGCGTCGAAGACATCGGCGACAGCAACGATCCGCGCTTCCAGCGGGATCGCTTCGCCGACCAGGCCGTCGGGATAGCCGCTGCCGTCATAGCGCTCGTGATGGCGCAGCGCGATGAGCGCGCCCACCTGGATGAAACGGTTCTGGCTGCCACTGAGCAGCTCGTGGCCGATGCGTGGATGCCGGCGCATGATCGCCAGCTCCTCGTCATTGAGCTTGCCCTGCTTGAGCAGCACCGCGTCGGGAATGGCGATCTTGCCCATGTCATGCAGCGGTGCGGCCATCTCGATCAGGCGCACGTCGTCTTCGGGCAGGCCCAGCTGCTCGGCAATCAGCCCCGCCACGCGCGCCATGCGTTCGAGGTAGGCACTGGTGCCGGCATCTCGGAACTCGATCGCCCGTGCCAATCGCGACAGGGTCTCGCGTTCGCGTTCCTCGACCTCGTGCATGCTGGCCAGCAGGCGCTGCTCCAGCGACAACGCGCGCTGCTTCACGTTCTCGGTCTGCTGGCGCAGCTGCAGCAGGTTGTAGCAGCGCGCGCGCAGTTCGCGCGGGCGGATCGGCTTGACCAGGAAGTCGATGACCCCCGCTTCCAGCGCCGCCTGCCGGATCGGCTCGTCGCCGACCACGGTGATCAGGATCACCGGGATATCGCGGTGCTTGGGCAGGCGACGGAAACGGCGGGCGAACTCCAGCCCGTCCATCTCCGGCATGCGGTAATCCAGCAGCAGCAGGTCGACCGGGTGCGCCTCGCACCAGGCCAATGCGGTCAGCGGATCCCCGAAGTCATGCACGCTCAGTTCCGGCGCGATGTCTTCGATGACATGACGCAGCATCGTCCGCGCGGACGTCTGGTCGTCAACAATGACGATGTTCAACGCGTACTCCGCCTGGTTTCTCGACCATGCTGGATCATCAGCAGGCGAGGATACCCTGCCGCTGCGAACGCTCGCACCCTGCATCGGCCCGACTCCCGTGTCATGCGTCCCGGTTCATGATCGTCATCACATTGTGAAGCGGACTCTCCACAATGCGCACTCCCCTTGGCGCCGATCAAGCCATAACAGACGTCAAGGTAGTGCATTAACGATACGCCGAGTGCGGGAGGCGTCAATCGCGCCGTCTCATTTCGCGACGGCGCGCACAAACAGGGGTCAAAAAGACGACTTACTGCTCCGGACGCATGTACGGGAACAGCAGCACGTCACGGATCGAGCTGCTGCCGGTCAGCAGCATCACCAGGCGATCCACGCCGATGCCGAGGCCACCGGTCGGGGCCATGCCGTACTCCAGCGCACGGATGTAGTCGGCGTCGTAGTGCATCGCCTCGTCGTCGCCGCCTTCCTTCGCGGCCACCTGGGCCTGGAAACGCTGCGCCTGGTCTTCCGGGTCGTTCAGTTCGGAGAAGCCGTTGGCCAGCTCCTTGCCGTTGACGAACAGCTCGAAGCGATCCGTGTAACCCGGGTCGTTGTCGTTGGCACGAGCCAGCGGCGAGACCTCCACCGGGTGGTCGGTGATGAAGGTCGGCTGGATCAGGGTGTGCTCGACCGTGGCCTCGAAGATCTCCAGCAGCAGCTTGCCCCAGCCGTAGGACGGCTTGACGCGGATATTCAGGCGCTCGCAATGGCGCAGCAGCGCGTCGCGGTCGGTGCAGTCGGCGACGGAAATCTCGGGGTTGTGGTGGCGCACCGCCTCGTCCATGCGCCAACGGCGGAACGCCGGGCCCAGGTCGATCTTCGCACCGTCCCACTCCACCTCGGTGCCGCCGTTGACCGCCTTGGCCACGTCACGGATGACGCCTTCGGTCAGGTCCATGATCTCGTTGTACGTGGCATAGGCCTCGTACAGCTCCATCATGGTGAATTCCGGGTTGTGGCGGGTGCTGACGCCTTCGTTGCGGAAGTTGCGGTTGATCTCGTACACGCGCTCCAGGCCACCCACGGTCAGGCGCTTGAGGTACAGCTCCGGCGCCACGCGCAGGTAAAGGTCCAGGTCCAGCGCGTTGTGGTGGGTGGTGAACGGCTTGGCCGCCGCGCCGCCGGGGATGTAATGCATCATCGGCGTCTCGACTTCCAGGAAGTCGCGGTTGTCCAGCCACGCGCGCATGGCGCGGATGATCTTCGAGCGCTTGATGAATACCGCGCGCGATTCCGGGGTCACGATCAGGTCGACGTAACGCTGGCGATAGCGCTGCTCGACGTCGGCCAGGCCATGCCACTTGTCCGGCAGCGGGCGCAGCGACTTGGTCAGCAGGCGGATCGATTCGGCCTTGACCGACAGCTCGCCGGTCCTGGTACGGGTCAGGCCGCCTTCGACGGCGATGATGTCGCCCACGTCCCAGCCCTTGAAGGCGGTATAGGCATCGCCCAGCACCGTGCCCTGCAGGAACAGCTGGATGCGACCGGACTCGTCCTGGATCTGCGCGAAACTGGCCTTGCCCATGATGCGCTTGGCCATCAGGCGGCCGGCCATCTTCACCTGGCGGCCGTTACCTTCCAGCGCCTCGGCGGTCCACTGTTCGGCATCGGCGAACTCTTCCTGCAGGCGGCCGGCGAAGTCCTCGCGACGGAAATCGTTCGGATACGCGATGCCCTGCCCACGCAGCGCTTTGAGTTTCTCACGGCGCTCGGCGATCAACTTGTTTTCGTCGACGGGGGGGGTATCGGTAGCTTCGCTCATGGATCTGCGGGAATCGTGTAGTGAGGGGGATCTTGCGCCCGGCACAGCCGGTTGCCCAGCATACCAAAACCGTCCAGCCCCAGCCGGGAGAGGGGTCAGATCCCCCTGCTACGCAAAGGAATCTGACCGCCTCCGGGACCCTGCCTGGCCCTGGATGTCTACCTGTTGCCGGGGAAGGCCTGCCGCAACTCATCCACCAGCACCCGCTGGTTCTCCGAATAGTCCACCGGCACCGACACCAGGTGCACCCCGCCCTCGTTGAAGGCCGCCTCCAGGGTCGGGACGAACTGCTCGATGGCCGTCACCTCATGCCCCTTGCAGCCATAGGCCTCGGCATACTTCACAAAATCGGGATTGCTGAAGGTCATGCCGTAGTCGGTGAAACCATCCACCGCCTGCTTCCAGCGGATCATGCCGTAGGCACCGTCGTTGAGGATCAGCACCACCAGGTTCAGGCCCAGCCGGCGCGCCGTCTCCAGCTCCTGGCTGTTCATCATGAAGCCGCCGTCGCCACACACCGCCAGCACCCGTCGTTGCGGGTAAAGGATCGAGGCCATGATCGCCGACGGCAGGCCCGCGCCCATGGTCGCCAGCGCGTTGTCCAGCAGCAATGTGTTGGCCACCTGGGTGCGGTAGTTGCGCGCAAACCAGATCTTGTACATGCCGTTGTCCAGCGCCACGATGCCGTCCGGCGGCATCACCTGGCGCACGTCGTGCACCAGTCGTTGCGGGGTGAAAGCAGCGTCCTCGGCGCGATCGGCAAGGTGCTCGAGGATGGTCGCGCGCAGCGGCAGCAGCGCATCGGCATGGGGCACCGCGCCTTCGATGCGGTCGGCCAGTTGGGTCAGCGAACGGCCGATGTCACCGATCACTTCCACCTGCGGGAAGTACACCTGCTCCACCGCCGCCTGCGAGTAGCCGATATGGATCACGGTCGGCCCGCCTGGACGCATCACGAATGGCGGCTTTTCGGTGACCTCATGGCCGATGGTCACGATCACGTCGGCCTGGTCGATGGCCATGTGCACGTAGTCGCGTTCGGTCAGCGCCGCGGTACCCATGTACAGGCCCGAGCCGCCGGCCACCGCGCCTTTGCCCATCTGCGTGGTGAAGAACGGAACGCCGGCGCGTAGAACGAACGCCGACAGCGCCTCGCTGGACTGCGGCCGCGACGCCGCCGAAGCGATCATCAGCAACGGCCGCTTGGCATTGCGGATGATCTCCGCGGCGCGGTCCAGCGCCTCGGGGCTGGCAATCGGCCGCTCCACCGCATGCGGCGGAATCAGCGACACCCCTTCTACTTCATCGGCGGCGATATCCTCGGGCAGCTCCAGCAACACCGGGCCCGGGCGCTCCTCCTGGGCCACACGGAACGCTTCACGGACGATGGTCGGGATGGTGCGCGCCGAGACGATCTGCCGCGCCTGCTTGGTCAGCGGCTTCATCGTGCTGACGATGTCGACGATCTGGAAGCGTGCCTGCTTGCTGGCCACGATGCCCTTCTGGCCCGTGATCATGATGACCGGCCACGCACCGAGCAGCGCGTAGGCGGCGCCGGTGGTGAAGTTGAGCGCGCCCGGACCGAGCGTTGCCAGGCATACGCCCGGCTTGCCGGTCAGGCGGCCATACGTGGCCGCCATGAACACCGCCGCCTGTTCGTGGCGGGTGATGACCAGTTCGATGCTGGAATGGCGGAGCGACTCGACCACGTCGAGGTTTTCTTCGCCGGGAATACCGAAAATGCGCTCGACGCCTTCGTTCTCAAGTGCGGCGACGAGCAGATCTGAACCCTTGGACATCGGATGCCGTCCTTTGTGCTGGACTGATGGTGGATCGTTGCAGGAAGGATGAGAGCCGCGTGTCAATGCTTGTCGAACCACACTGTCTGCGCGTTGACGAATTCTCGGATGCCGAAGTGCGAGAGCTCGCGGCCGAAGCCGCTCTTCTTCACGCCGCCGATCGGCACGCGGGGGTCCGAAGCGGAGAAGCCGTTGACGAACACACCGCCGGTCTGCAGCCGGCGGGCCAGCTGCATGGCTCGGGCGCGGTCGCCGGTCCACAGGTTGCCGCTGAGGCCGAACTCGCTCTGGTTGGCCAGTTCCACCGCGTGGTCGGCATCACGGGCGCGGCTGATCGAGGCCACCGGCCCGAAGGTCTCGGTATCGAAGGCCTGCATGCCCGGCTCCACGTCGGCCAGTACGGTGGGGGCGTAGAACGCGCCCGGGCGATCCAGCTGATGGCCGCCGACCAGCAGCTTCGCGCCGGCCTCCACCGAGGCGCGTACCTGCGCATCCAGCTGTTCCAGCAAGTCCTGGCGGGCCATCGGGCCGATGCGGTTGGCCGGGTCGCGGCCATCGCCGATGCTCAGTGCCTGCACCTTCTGGCAGAACTGCGCCACGAAACGGTCGTAGACCGCGTCTTCGACGATGATGCGCTTTCCGGCGATGCAGACCTGCCCGGTGTTCTGGAAGCGCGAGGCGACCGCGGCATCTACGGCGGCGTCCAGATCGGCGTCGGCCAGCACGATGAACGGATCCGAGCCACCCAGCTCCAGCACTACCTTCTTCAGTGCCTGCCCGGCCTGGGCGGCGATGCTGCGGCCGGCGGCCACGCTGCCGGTCAGGGTGACGGCGGCGATGCGGTCATCGGCGATCGCACGGCTGGTACCCTCGCGGCTGATGTTGGCGGCGATGAAGGTGCCTTCCGGCAGCCCGGCATCACGCCAGGCGGCATCGAGCAGTTGCGCGGTGCCGACGATGTTCTCGGCCGGCTTCAGCAGGAAGCCGTTACCGCCCATCAGGATCGGTACCGCCGCGCGCATCACCTGCCAGTACGGGAAGTTCCACGGCATGATGCCCAGCACCACGCCCAGCGGCAGGTAGGACACGTAGGCCTTGTCGTCGGGCACCTGGGTCGGCTCGTCGCGCAGGAACTGCGCACCGTGGTCGGCATACCAGTCGCACAGCACGGCGCACTTCTCGATTTCGGCCAGGGATTCGGCCTGGACCTTGCCCATTTCGGCGGTAGCCAGCGCAGCCAGCTTTTCACGGTCGCGGCGCAGTACCGCGGCCATCGCACGCAATACGTCTGCACGCTGTTCGAGGCTCCTCGTGCTCCAGGCGGCGAAGCCAACCTGGCCGCGATCGAGGATTGTTTCCAGCTCGGCATCGGTGGCAAAGGGATGGCTGGCGATCTGCCGGCCGGTGGCCGGATCGCGGGAAATGGCGGTGGTGGGGGCAGCGGACATGCAGGGCTCCTGGTGTCTCGACAACGGGCGGTGGCCCGTCTCCTGCGCAGGAATGTGGACCCGAATGGCGGAGGCAACAAGGCGTCTGCTTATCCTGTGACCTGCACTTACCTGTCTGAAGGGGGATAGGTGCCGGCAGGGCTGCGCCCTGCACCCGCAGAGGCCAGGGCAACGTCAAGGTCAAAGGCCTGCATTCCGTGGGATGGCGGGGTGGGTCCGGTTGCGGGGGACGGCGTGAATCCCCCTCCGGGGTCCGGCCCAGCCACCGGCGGCTGGGCGTTCGGGCGCTTGCGAAGCAGTGCTTCGCAAGCAAAGCGCCCTCACCCATGTAGCCTCGGTCGCGCCATCCATGGCGCTGACGCCCCCGCAACCGGACCCACCCCGCCTTCGACAGATTTCCGCGATCTGTCGGGAATACTCTTGGGATCTGACCCCGGAATTTCTTTCGATATCTGACAGATGTGTCGACCAAGGTCGACACCTACCAACAGCCGCGCGAAATTTGTCTGAGGCGGGGCGGTGTGGGTTGGCAGGACCGTTGGCGCCATGGATGGTGCCATCGAGCCCCCATGGATGGGTTCACGGCGTGTCCTGCCAGCCCACACCGCCCCGCCATCCCAAGGATGCTCGCTGTTGCTGTTGCTGTTGCCTTGGCTTGAAGCCTCTGCGGGTGCAGGGCTGCAAGCCCTGCCGAACACCCCCTACTTCCGCGGCAGGTAAGTCACCAGGGACAGATCGTGCCGGCTCTCCGGCACCAGCGCCACGTACTGCAGGTCCAGCAACCCGCGCGTGGGATGGTTCAACTTCTTCGCACCTTCATCGAACCGGCGCACGTCATGCTCCGGCCACCACTGACGGAACTCCTCGCTGTGCGCGGCGATGTCCTCCACCAGCGCCAGGAACGGGGCCTTGTCCGGGGCCTGCGCCATCGCCGCACGGAAGCCTGCCAGCAGGCCGCGGGTCATTTCTTCCCAGTTGAGGATCAGCGTGCGGTACGGCGGGTACAGGAACATCAGCCGCAGCGTATTGCGCTCGTGCGGCGCCAACTGGCTGTAGTCCACGAACAGCTCGGCGATGGCCGGGTTCCAGGCCAGGATGTCGAAGCGGGTATTGCGCACATACGCAGGGATCGGCTGCATCGCCTCCACCAGCTGGCGCAGGCCATCGGTCACGCTTTCGTCCGGTGATTCCAGTGGCACGCCATAGCCGGACAACGCGAACGCATAGGCGCGTTCGTCGTCGCTCATGCGCAGCACCTGCGCCAGGCGCTCAAGCACCTCGGGCGAGGCACGCACTTCGCGGCCCTGCTCGATCCAGGTGTACCAGCTGACGCTTAAGCCGATGGCCAGCGCCACTTCCTCGCGCTTCAGGCCCGGGGTGCGCCGGCGCCCGGCCGGCAGGCCGAGCGTGGCGGGGTCGACACGGGCGCGGCAGGCCTTGAGGAAACCGCCCAGTTCCTTGCGTTCACTTTCGCTGCGCATCATCGCTACCGCCGTGCCCGTTGTAGCGTCGAGCCATGCTCGACGCATCTGCTACCCCGCGAAAAGCAGCTGAGCATGGCTCAGCTCTACAGGACGCGTGCTCGACCACCCTCGGCGTTGCGCACGAGGGTGACGATATCCGCGCAGGCGCGCCGATCAGGCATCGACGCGCTTGGAGCCCACGGCCAGGCCGGCCTTCAGGCTGGCCTCGACGAACTCGTCCAGGTCGCCGTCGAGCACCTTCTGCGTATCCGAGCGCTCGATGCCGGTACGCAGGTCCTTGATACGGCTCTGGTCGAGCACGTAGTTGCGGATCTGGCTGCCCCAGCCGATGTCGGACTTGGTGGCTTCCACCGCGTCCTTCTCGGCGTTGCGCTTCTGGATCTCCAGCTCGTACAGCTTGGCGGCCAGCATCTTCATCGCGTTGTCGCGGTTCTGGTGCTGGCTGCGGCCGGTCTGGCAGGCCACGACGATGTTGGTCGGGATGTGGGTGATGCGCACCGCCGACTCGGTCTTGTTGACGTGCTGGCCACCGGCACCGGACGAACGGTACACGTCGGTACGCAGGTCGGCCGGGTTGATGGTGATGTCGATGTTGTCGTCGATTTCCGGCGACACGAACACCGAGGTGAAGCTGGTGTGGCGGCGGTTGTCCGAGTCGAACGGCGACTTGCGCACCAGACGGTGCACGCCGGTCTCGGTCTTCAGCCAGCCATAGGCATAGTCGCCTTCCACGCGCAGCGTGGCCGACTTGATGCCGGCGACGTCGCCACCGGACACTTCCATCAGTTCGGTCTTCCAGCCGCGTGACTCGCACCAGCGCAGGTACATGCGCAGCAGGATCTCGGCCCAGTCCTGGGCTTCGGTGCCGCCGGCACCGGCCTGGATGTCGACGAACGCCGCCGCATTGTCCATCTCGCCGGAGAACATGCGCTGGAACTCCAGCTTCTCCACGTGGGCCTGGTGCTTGTCCAGGTCGGCGACCACGGCCAGGGCGGTGTCCTCGTCCTGCTCGGACTCGGCCAGCTCCAGCAGCTCGGTGGCATCGTTCAGGCCATCGAGCACCGAGGCGATGCCGCCCACGGTCTTTTCCAGGCTGGAACGTTCGCGGCCCAGGTTCTGGGCGTACTCGGCGTTGTTCCAGACGTCGGGGCTTTCCAGCTCCCGCGTTACTTCTTCAAGACGCTCTTTCTTGGCGTCGTAGTCAAAGATACCCCCGAAGCGACAGCACGCGATCGGTCAGATCGGTGATGCGCTGGCGGACAGGATTCAGTTCGATCATGTCGGCGGTTATGCATTCAAAAGATGACTGGTAATGATACCGCAGGCCGTGGGCGCCCGGAATGAGGGCCTGGGCCTGCGCCGGGGAGGCTCGAGCGTGATGTGTCGGCGCTGCATTCAGGCAGGCGGTACCCGCCTTGGCGCGGGGAGCCGGCCAGGCTGCAGCCGACCCCGCACAGGGCCTCCTTGCCCCAGAGCGGCGTCGACGAGGGTCTTCCTTGGTCCACCCTCGGACGGCCACTTGGGGCAGATGACTATTTAACCTCGAACTCGCCCACCAGCACGGTTTCGGCGCGGTCCTTCAACCGCATCGTGACCATCTGGTCCTTCTGCTTCGACGTGCCCCAGTGGGTGGTCAGGCGCAGCATCAGCGTCGTCGCCCCGGTCACCAGCTGCTGGCGGCTGCCGAAGTAGTTCGCCTCCACCTTGTACTTGCCCGGCTTGGCATTGCGTAGCGAGAACTGCTCGGGACCATAGCCGCCGGTGAAGTCCTGCGACATCTGCCCGCCCTGGTAGGTCAGGCGGTTGCCGTAGTAGGCGCGCTCGCCGTTCGGGTCGGTCACCCACAGGTCCATGTCGCTGTTGTCGGCATCCCACGACAGCACCACCCGCAGGTCCAGCGGCATCGCCTGCAGCAGGCGCGGGTCGATGCTGGTGGTATCCAGCCGGGGCGTGCTGCCGGCCACCAGGTTGGTCAGCTCATCCAGCGCGATCAGGGCGATGCCATCGAAGCGGCTGTCCCACGGCCGCACCACCACCTGGTACAGCGGCGCCAGCGCCTGCTGCGGCTTGCCGGCCGCCGCCAGTGCCAGGCCGAGGTCGCGGAAGCTCTGCGGTTCTTCCTGGCCCATCGCCAGCACCTGCTCGAACACCGGCACCGCCAGCGCGGGGGCATCGGCCTGCATCAGCCGATAGCCGAGCACGCGCAGCAGGTGGCGATTGTCCAGGTCCATCTCGGCCAGGTTCGACAACACACGCAGCGCCAGGTCGCGCTGACCCTGCGCCAGCAGCAGGTCGGCCACATCAAGGAAGAAGGCGCTGCTGTCGGCGTGGGCATCGCGCTCGGCCAGGTAGCGGTCATACAGTTGCGACGGCGGGCCCTGGCGCAGGCGCCGGGCGATGGCCGAGTCTGGCTGCCAGGCCGCCAGCTGGATGCCGAGCTCGCCCTCGTTGGCGGCAGCGGGCGCAGCGACACGGCCACCCGTGACCGTGATTGAATCCAGGGCCTTGTTCGATGCAGGCGCCGAGCGACGTGCACGCGCGCGGCTGGCTTCCATGCGCTGCTCGGCGGCGGCGGCCATCGGTGCCGGGGCGGGCGGTGCCGCGGGGGGCGGCGCGGCGAGCGTCGCCACCGGCGCCGATTCCATCGCGTAGTCCGCGGAGGCCACTTCCAGTGCCCCACCCTTCACCTGCGGCGGCATTCCCTTCGGCCAGCTACGGTTCCACCACTGCTGGCGCTCCTTCCAGTGTGCCGCCACTTCATCCAGGCGCTGGCGATCAGCAGCGGCGCGGTCTGTCACCTGCCGTGCGAACCGCGCGTCGTAGTCCGCGCGCAGCTTGCCGGACGGACGGATGGCATAACGCAGGTAGTCCTCCAGCGTCTCCAGCACGATCAACGAGGTGTCCGGCCCGACCAGGCCAAACTGCTGCGACAGGCGCTGCATGGCCTCACGGTTGCCGCGGCGGTCGACGGCCAGTTGCTGCAGGCGCGCCTGCGCCCACAGGCCGGCCAGCAGTTCGCCGTCATCGCTTTTCTGCGTGGGTGGCAGCGCCTGCCATTCGCCGCCACCCACGCGCACCCGCATCGGCACGCCGTCAGCTGCCAGTCGTGCATGCAGCCACAGCCAACCCTGGGCTTCACTGCGACGGTCGATGACCACGTCCTGCACGCCGCGCCCTGCATCGACCTGCACATCCAGCGGCGACGCCAGCAGCACATGCGCGGCCGCGTCGACATCCTTGCCCAGCGCGACGAAACGGCCGCCATGCGCCTCACTCCAACCCCGCAGTCGCACGGCATCGGTGCGCGCGCCGGCGCTGCTGACCGCAAACAGGCGTTGATCCGGCGCCATCGCCGGCAGCTGTTCCGGCCCATAGGTCAGCAGGCC
Organism: Stenotrophomonas sp. A3_2; assembly: GCF_036624925.1. NCBI lineage: Bacteria > Pseudomonadati > Pseudomonadota > Gammaproteobacteria > Lysobacterales > Lysobacteraceae > Stenotrophomonas > Stenotrophomonas sp. A3_2. The sequence goes on along the minus strand of NZ_JAZKVY010000132.1, from coordinate 35,293 downwards.
ATCACTGACCAGCAGGTATTCCCTCACGCTCGATTGCGGCTGCCACTGGGCCAGCGCGCTGGCACCGTCCGGGCGCACGGCCTGCAGGGCTGCGCGCAGCTCGCTCCAGTTGCCGGCGCGGATACGGAATCGACGCACCGGCTCGGCGCGATCCCGCAGCACGGTCAAGGCCACGGCGCCGTCACCCATCGCGGCGAAGTACCGATCCAGCAGGGCGAACTCGCGCGTGCGGTCACGCTGCCCCGCCGAGCCGGAGCCGTCCCACAGCAACCCGATCTCACTGGGCAACGTGCGCGGCGTGCTGCTGGCCGCCACCGGCAGCTGCGCCAGCAGGTAATGGCCGTCCTGCCAGGGCGCAACCTGCACCTGTGCCTGGCGGGCTGCCGGCAGCTGCCACTGCAGCTGTTGCGGCAGCTGCGCACCCCTGCCCTGCCACTGCAGCTGGCCCGCGCTGATGCGGAATGGCGCCGTACCCGCGGTGGCCGTGACGGGGGCCTGCAGTTTCAGCTCAACCGAGGCTGCACCGGCGGCAAACTGCAGCGGCAGCGTCCACTGCCAGCCTTGGCCGGCGAAGGCCAACGACTCGCGGATCACCAGCTGCACGCGCCGGCTGCCGCCGGCCGGCAGCGGATAGATGCGCAGCCGGAACTGGTTGCCGGCGGTCTGTTCCAGCAGCCCCGGGTCGACGCCACGACGGGCGATCTCCTCGAACACCTGGCGGCCGCGGTCCTTGGGCACCGGCACCGCGTCACGCATCTCGCCGTCGATATCCAGCGCGAAGCCGCTGATCTGCTGGCCATCGGCCAGCGGGAACTGCAGCTCGCCCTCCAGTATCCGCCGGTTGGGGTTGTGGAATTCCAGCGTGATCCGGGTCTGGGCGATGCCGGCCTGCACTTCGCCTTCGATGCGGGCTTGTCGTAATTGAACCGGCTGCTCAGCCGCCGGCGCGATCAGCAGCGACGTGGCGGACTGCGGCCGGGAGATCGTCGGCGACTGTGCGCCAGCGGGCCAGGCCGCAAGGGCCAACAACAACACAGTGCAGCAACGGGCGAAGACCATGACCGGACTCCAGTGGGATCGTGGACCTTTGAACGCACCAGCAACCGTAATGGGGTTGGCGCCCCCCCCAAAAAGGGGACGGAGGGGATTAAGTCGCAATTGGCATACAAGGCAAAAGCGGCTTAATCCCCTCCGTCCCCTTTTTCTATGCGGGCAGGCAGTGCTCCACGATCAGCTGGATGGCGCTGCCGCCGCGATAGTCGTCGCAGGCCAGCCGGTAGGCCAGGCGGACGTGACGTGATGGCGCGTTACCGTGCCAGCCGCCGAAATGGATCGCGTTGATGGTGCCGGGTACGCCCGGCAGGCGCAGCTCCAGCTTGAGGTGGCGCTCCTTCAGCACGCGCCAGTTGGCCACTTCGAAGTAGCCGTCGAACAACGGTTCGGGGAAGCCCTGGCCCCAAGGTCCGGCCAAGCGCAACGCGTCGGCGTGGCGATGGTCCAGCTCGTCCGCGGCCAGCTCGCCGTCACTGAGCACCTGCTGCTGCAGTGCCGCCGGATCGAGCATTTCCAGCACCACCGCGACGAAGGCGGCCTTGAAGTCATCGACGTGGTCACGCCGCAGGCTGAGGCCGGCCGCCATGGCGTGGCCACCGAAGCGTTCGATCAGGCCCGGATGGCGCGCATCGACCAGCGCCAGGGCGTCACGGATGTGCAGGCCGGGAATGGAGCGCGCCGAGCCTCGCAGGATCTCGGCGCCGGGTTCGGCCGGGGCGAAGGCGATCACCGGGCGATGCAGGCGATCCTTCATCTTCGATGCGACCAGGCCGACCACGCCCGGATGCCAGTCAGCATCGAACAGGCAGGCCGCCACCGGTCGCTGGCCGGCCATGTCCAGCACCACCCGGGTCAACGCCTGCTCGGCGTCATCGGTCATCGACTGCTGCACGGCGCGCCGTTCCGAATTGATCTGCTCCAGCGTCTGCGCGATCTCGCGCGCCTGGCGCGGGTCTTCGGTCAGCAGCAGCGCGATGCCCAGCGCCATGTCTTCCAGCCGGCCTGCGGCATTCAGGCGCGGGCCGAGCGCGAAGCCGATGTCGGTGGCCGTCAGCCGCGCGGCATCACGGCCGCTGGCTTCGATCAGCGCACGCAGGCCAACACAGCCCTGTCCCGCGCGCAGACGCCGCAGGCCCGCGCTGACCAGTGCCCGGTTGTTCGGATCCAGCGCCACCAGGTCGGCAACGGTCCCGACCGCCACCAGGTCCAGCAGCGTGGTCAGGTCCGGGCCCTTGCCATCCGCAAAGACACCTGCCTCGCGCATGTGCCGGCGCAGCGCCATCAGCACGTAGAAGATCACGCCGACGCCTGCCAGCGATTTGCTCGGGAACGCATCACCGTCCAGATTCGGATCGACGATGACATCGGCCGGCGGCAGCTGCGGCCCGGGAAGGTGATGGTCGGTGACCAGCACCTGCCAGCCGCGTGCCTTGGCCGCGGTCACGCCCGCATGGCAGGCGATGCCGTGATCGACCGTGACCAGCAGGTCCGGCTGCAGCGCGGCCAACTCTTCCACCAGCGACGGTGACAGGCCATAGCCATGCACCATGCGGTTCGGCACCGCGTGGAAGACGTGTTGCGCACCGAGCATGCGCAGACCGCGCACGCCGACCGCACAGGCGGTGGCGCCATCGCAATCGAAATCGCCGACCACCAGGATGCGCTTGTCGTTGGCGATGGCCTCGATCAGCAGACCCACCGCATCATCGATGCCGGTCAGCAGCTCAGGCGCGTGCAGATTGCCCAGCTTCGGCTGCGCCAACTCCGGTGTGCCCGCACCCCGGCTGGCATAGAGACGCGCCAGCAGCGGCAGCGTGCCCTCCGGCCAACTGCCGGGTACGACCGCATCGCGGCGGCGGATCATCGGCGTATCAGAGGCGGGCTGCACAGCATCGGCGGCAAGGGACATCGGCATCGCCGGTTACGAAAGACCTGCACATCATAACGTGCACCACTCTCCCAGCCGGCTGCCGCTGCTGACGAGGCACCTTGGCTCTTCGGCCAGCAGCATTTGGATTTCACGACCGCATCTTCCATGCTTGCCTGCCCTGGAACGGACTTCCATCCATGACCCGCACCCTGCTGACCGCGCTGATGGCACTCACCGTGGCCTCGGCCGCCCACTCCGCGACGCCTGAGCCCAGGCCCGGGGTCGAATTCGAACACAACGACTGGTCGCTGGCCTGTGACAACACCCGCACCTGTCGCGCCGCCGGCTACAGTCCGGAACAACCCGGCAACCTGCTCAGCCTGATGCTGGAGCGCGCCGGCGGCCCGGGTACGAAGGTGCTCGCGCGGCTGCGCAATGGCGAGAATGGCGAAAGCCCGACGCCGACCGGGGCGCTGCGCCTGCGCCTGAACGGCAAGGACCTGGGCCCGGTGCGCGACACGGGCGACGGGGAGAAAGTGTTGTTGCAACAGGCACAGACCGATGCACTGGTCGCCGCGCTGCCGCGCCAGGCACGCATCGAGATCGTCGACGGCGAGGGCAAGGCATGGCCGATCTCCGACCGCGGTGCAGCGGCCGTACTGCTGAAGATGGACGAGACCCAGGGCCGGTTGGGCACGCCGGGGGCGCTGGTGCGGCGTGGCGACAAGCCCGAAGCAAGCGTGCCTGCGGCGTTGCCGGTGCCAGTGATCGTGCGCGGCACGCTGGTGACATCGCGCGCCTCGGACGCGGCACTGGCCAAGGCACCGGGCCTGCGCAAGGCGCTGATCGCCAGCCTGCCGAAGCCGGATGAGTGCGGCCGCCTGAGCGATGGCGGGACAGATGAGATCGAGATCCAGCGACTGGACGCCCAGCATGTACTGGCAAGCACCAGTTGCTTCGTGGGTGCCTACAACTTCAGCAGCGGCTACTGGGTAGTGCAGGACAAAGCACCGTACCAGGCGAAGTTCGTGACCTCCAACGCGGAGGACTTTGATCGCGATGACGCGACGCTGCGCGGGCGCTTCCGTGGGCGCGGCATCGGTGACTGCTTCTCCGGCCACGACTGGGCTTGGGATGGCGCGCGATTCGTGAAGAGCAGCGAGTTCACTACCGGGCAGTGCCGGGGCGTCGCAGGCGGGCACTGGACGCTGCCAACGGTGGTGAGCGAGGTCCGTTGAGGCGCCGCTACCTGCGGTAGTGCCGACCGCTGGCCGGCAACCCCGACAAACCCTGGGGGGGCAGAGCCGTTTTCCGATGGAAAACGGATCCGACCCCGGTCAGTCGTGCAGCTGGCGCGGCTTCTTCCAGAACTGCCAGCGCTGTCCGCGATCCAGCTGGAACTGCAGGCCGTCCTCAAAATCCAGCACCAGCCGCTGCAGCTCGCCGCGCTTCAGCGCGGCCAGCAGCGGACGGATCGCATCGTTGCCGAGCTGCTGCAGGGAACGCAGCTGGCGCAGGTCGACCAGTGCATCCACCGCCTGCTCGCCATCGACGGCTACGCCAGCCGCCAGGGCCAGGCCCTGCAGCAGGGCATCGCGGCTGCGCACCTGTGCGTGCGGCGTGCTGACCGACACCGGCATCACGCCACCGCCCCAGAACCACAGCGAATTGATCGGCTGTTGCCCCTGCGCGGCGCGCTGCTGGTTCCAGGAATGGTTGTGCAGCAGCACCTGCGCCTCGGTCATCAGCGCCCGCCAGCGACGGCCGCCCTCGCCCTCCGGCAGATGCGAGAACAGGTCATCGCCCAGCACCTCGTCCGGACTATTGAAGTCCGGCAGCACCAGGTCGATTGGAAGCCGCAGGTACCAGCGCGAAGGATCGGGTGCGTCAAGCACGAACCCGGCATCGGCAAACAACGGCTGCAGCACCGGCAGCAGGGCCAGGCTGTCGGCCAGCGTCGGCCGCAGCGTTTCGCCGTAGGCCATCATCCGCGCGCCATGCATGTCCGGCACCATGCAGGCCGGATCGGCACGCAGCCAGCTGGCGCCGGCCGCATCGCCGACGTCGCGCTGGCGGGTCAACGCGGCCACCGGCCAGTGCGGCGCGGCAACCGCAAAATGGCGCGTCAGCTGCGCGCGTTCGCCCGGCGCGACCTGCACGGTCGTGGCACGGCCGAGCGCACGTGCCACATCGTCCGGCAACGCAGCCGCGGCAAAGCGGCTGCGGGCCGGCAACAGCAGGGTCGCCGTTGCCACCGTGTCAGTCCACGTAGCTGACGCTGACGATCTCGTACTCGCGTTGGCCAGCCGGGGCGTCGATCACGATCGAATCACCTTCCAGCTTGCCGATCATCGCGCGCGCCACCGGCGAGGAAATCGCGATCAGGCCCAGCTTGATGTCCGCTTCCAGGTCACCGACGATCTGGTACTTCTTCTCTTCGTCGGTTTCCACGTCGGCCAGCGTCACGCTGGCGCCGAACACCACCTTGGAGCCGGCGTTGAGCTTGCTCACGTCGATGATCTCGGCGTGCGACAGCTCGCCTTCCAGCTGCTTGATGCGGCCTTCGATGAAGCCCTGTTCCTCGCGCGCGGCGTGGTACTCGGCGTTCTCCTTCAGGTCGCCATGCTCACGCGCTTCGGCGATGGCGGCGATCACCTTCGGGCGCTTGACCGACTTCAGGTGATCCAGTTCGTCGCGCAGCTTCTGCGCGCCCTTCATCGTGATGGGGGCTCTCATGCATTCAACTCCTTGTGCAGCTCCTGCAGCGACCAGACGGGGCCGGTGCCGCGGAATTCCAGTGAATCCACCAGCGCCTTGGCGCCGGCAATGGTGGTCGAGTAGGTGACGCGATGCTGCAGCGCCTCGCGACGGATCGAGAACGAGTCGTTGATCGCCGAGCGACCTTCGGTCGTGTTGACGATGTAGACGATCTCGCCATTCTTGATCGAGTCGACGATGTGCGGACGGCCTTCGACCACCTTGTTGATGATCTCGCAGTCCATGCCGTGCTGCTGCAGCCACGCGGCAGTGCCACGGGTCGCGACCAGGCTGTAGCCACGCGCCAGCAGCGCCTTGGCCACCGGCAGCACGCGCTTCTTGTCCGGATCGCGGACCGAAACGAAGGCCTTGCCGACCGGCGGTGCCTTGATGCCACCGGCTTCCTGCGCACGCGCGAAGGCGGCGTTGAAGCTGCGGCCCACGCCCATCACCTCACCGGTGGAGCGCATCTCCGGCCCGAGGATCGGGTCGACGCCCTGGAACTTGGCGAACGGGAAGATCGCTTCCTTCACCGAGTAGTAGTCCGGCACGATTTCCTTGGTCGCGCCCTGCTCGGCCAGGCTCTTGCCGGCCATGCAGCGCGCGGCGATCTTGGCCAGCGGCATGCCGGTGGCCTTGGACACGAACGGCACGGTGCGCGAGGCACGTGGGTTCACTTCCAGCAGGTAGATGGTGTCGGCACCCTCGTCGCTGGTCTGGATCGCGAACTGGGTGTTCATCAGGCCGACCACGTTCAGGGCCTTAGCCAGCTCCACCACCTGGCGGCGCAGCTCGGCCTGGGTTTCAGCCGACAGCGAGTACGGCGGCAGCGAGCACGAGGAATCGCCCGAGTGCACGCCGGCTTCTTCGATGTGCTCCATCACGCCGCCGATCAGGACGTTGCCCTGGGCATCGGCAATGATGTCGACGTCGCACTCCACGGCGTTGTCGAGGAAGCGGTCCAGCAGCACCGGCGAATCGTTGGACACCTTCACCGCGTCGCGCACGTAGCGGGCCAGGTCGGCTTCGCCGTAGACGATTTCCATCGCACGGCCACCCAGCACGTAGCTCGGGCGCACCACCAGCGGGTAGCCGATCTCGCGGGCCAGCAGCAGGGCTTCCTGGTCGTTGCGGGCGATGCGGTTCGGCGGCTGCTTCAGGCCCAGCTTGTCGACCAGCTGCTGGAAGCGCTCGCGGTCTTCGGCCAGGTCGATCGAGTCCGGGCTGGTGCCGATCACCGGCACGCCGTTGGCTTCCAGCGCGCGCGCCAGCTTCAGCGGGGTCTGGCCGCCGTACTGCACGATCACGCCCTTCGGCTGCTCCAGTTCGACGATTTCCAGCACGTCTTCCAGGGTCAGCGGTTCGAAGTACAGGCGGTCGGAGGTGTCATAGTCGGTCGACACGGTTTCCGGGTTGCAGTTGACCATGATGGTTTCATAGCCATCCTCGCGCAGCGCCAGTGCCGCGTGCACGCAGCAGTAGTCGAACTCGATGCCCTGGCCGATGCGGTTCGGGCCACCACCCAGGATCATGATCTTGTCGCGGTTGCTCGGCGCGGCCTCGCACTCGTCCTCGTAGGTCGAGTACAGGTAGGCAGTACCGGTGGAGAACTCGCCGGCGCAGGAGTCCACGCGCTTGTAGACCGGGCGCACCTTGTGCGCACGACGCAGCGCGCGGATGGCGGCTTCATTGGTACCGGTCAGCTGCGCCAGGCGCGCATCGGAGAAGCCAGCGCGCTTCAGCTTGCGCAGGCGTGCGGCGTCCAGCGCGTCGATGCCACCGGCAGCGACTTCGCCTTCTGCAGCGATGATTTCCCCGATCTGGTCCAGGAACCAGTGGTCGATGAACGACAGTGCGTAGATTTCTTCCACGCTCATGCCGGCGCGGAACGCGTCGGCGACGAAGAACAGGCGCTCCGGGCCCGGCGCCTTCAACTCGCGGCGCAGGGTCTGCAGGTCGTCTTCGTTGGCCAGGTCCAGGCCGGTCGGGTCGAAGCCGACCTTGCCGGTTTCCAGGCCACGCAGGGCCTTCTGCACCGACTCCTGGAAGGTACGGCCCATCGCCATCACCTCGCCCACCGACTTCATCTGGGTGGTCAGGCGAGCGTCGGCGGCCGGGAACTTCTCGAAGGCGAAACGCGGGATCTTGGTGACGACGTAGTCGATGGACGGCTCGAACGAGGCCGGGGTCAGGCCACCGGTGATCTCGTTCTTCAGTTCGTCCAGGGTGTAACCCACGGCCAGCTTGGCGGCGACCTTGGCGATCGGGAAGCCGGTGGCCTTGGAGGCCAGCGCCGAGGAACGCGACACGCGCGGGTTCATCTCGATGACGACCACGCGGCCGGTCTTCGGGTTGATGCCGAACTGCACGTTCGAGCCACCGGTATCGACGCCGATCTTGCGCAGCACGGCGATGGAGGCATCGCGCAGGCGCTGGTATTCCTTGTCGGTCAGGGTCTGCGCAGGCGCCACGGTGATCGAGTCACCGGTATGCACGCCCATCGGGTCGAGGTTTTCGATCGAGCAGACGATGATGCAGTTGTCCGCGGTATCGCGGACAACTTCCATCTCGAACTCCTTCCAGCCCAGCACCGACTCTTCCACCAGCACTTCGGTGGTCGGCGACAGTTCCAGGCCACGGCTGACGATCTCGACCAGCTCTTCGCGGTTGTAGGCAATGCCGCCACCGCTGCCGCCCAGGGTGAAGCTGGGGCGGATGATGGTCGGGTAGCCGACGCGGGTCTGGATCTCCAGCGCTTCGTCCAGGGTGTGGGCGACGGCGGCGGTCGGGCATTCCAGGCCGATCTCACCCATGGCCACGCGGAACAGCTCGCGGTCTTCGGCCATGCGGATTGCTTCGCGCTTGGCGCCGATCAGTTCGACGTTGTACTTCTCCAGCACGCCGTTGTCGGCCAGGTCCAGCGCGCAGTTCAGCGCGGTCTGGCCACCCATGGTCGGCAGCAGCGCATCGGGCTTTTCCTTGGCGATGATCTTCTCGACCGTCTGCCAGTTGATCGGCTCGATGTAGACGGCGTCGGCCATCTCCGGGTCGGTCATGATCGTGGCCGGGTTGCTGTTGACCAGCACCACGCGGTAACCCTCGTCACGCAGGGCCTTGCAGGCCTGGGCGCCGGAGTAGTCGAACTCGCAGGCCTGGCCGATGACGATCGGGCCAGCACCGATGATGAGGATGGTCTTGAGGTCAGTGCGCTTGGGCATTTTCTTCTCTAAGTCAGTACAGCGTGACAAGGGGGGTGATCGCACGCTGTCGATCAGGAATCTTGATCCGCAGCGCCGCGCCAGGGGCAGCAGCGATGCGGGGTTTACGGTCCATCGCGACGCCACCGGCAGGCCGGCGGCGTACTGATCACGCCTTGGCCTGCTCCATCAGCGCCACGAAGCGGTCGAACAGCGGACCGACATCGTGCGGGCCCGGGGATGCTTCCGGATGGCCCTGGAACGAGAACGCCGGCACGTCGGTGCGGGCGACACCCTGGTTGGTGCCGTCGAACAGCGAACGGTGGGTCACGCGCAGGGTCGGCGGCAGGGTTGCTTCATCGATCGCAAAACCGTGGTTCTGCGAGGTGATCATCACCCGGCCACTGTCCAGGTCCTGCACCGGGTGGTTGGCACCGTGGTGGCCATGGCCCATCTTCATGGTCTTCGCGCCAGAGGCCAGGCCGAGCAGCTGGTGGCCCAGGCAGATGCCGAAGGTCGGGATCTTCACGTCGATGAAGGCCTTGATCGCGTCGATGGCGTAGTCGCACGGTTCCGGGTCACCCGGGCCATTGGACAGGAACACGCCGTCCGGCTTCAGTGCCAGCACTTCGGCGGCCGGGGTCTGCGCCGGCACCACGGTCACTTCGCAGCCGCGCTCGGCCAGCATGCGCAGGATGTTGGTCTTCACGCCGAAGTCGTAGGCCACGACCTTGAACCGGGCCGGCACGCTGACGAAAGCATTGGCATCCAGGTCCAGCTGGCCCTCGGTCCAGGTGTAGGTCTTCTCGGTAGTGACGACCTTGGCCAGATCCATGCCCTTCAGGCCCGGGAACTTGCGGGCGGCTTCCAGTGCCTTTTCCACGTCGATGTCGCCGGCCATCAGCGCACCGTTCTGCGCGCCCTTCTCGCGCAGGACGCGGGTCAGCTTGCGGGTGTCGATGCCGGCGATGGCGACCACGCCCCGCTGGATCAGCCAGTCCTGCAGCGACAGCTGGCTGCGCCAGTTGCTGGGACGGCGCGGGACGTCGCGCACGATCAGACCGGCCGACCATACCTTGGACGCTTCATCGTCCTGGTCGGTCATGCCGGTGTTGCCGATATGCGGATAGGTCAACGTGACCATCTGCCGGGCGTAGGACGGGTCGGTCAATACTTCCTGATAGCCGGTCATGGCGGTGTTGAACACCACTTCACCGACGGACAGGCCGGGCGCGCCTACGGATTCGCCCTCGAATACGGTGCCGTCTTCGAGGACGAGGATTGCGGCTTGGGTCACGGGAATCTCACTTTGGCTACCGAGGGGGCTGCCGAAGTCACGCCTGCGCTTCACGGAAATCCGGTTGCAAAAAAGCGCGGACGTGCGGTCTGGGACCGGTCCGGCTTTCGTGATTCGGCGAGTGCGAATTGTAGCGCTGCCGGGGCGCTCGCGCCAGCGGTTATCGCGCTACATGAACAGGCGATTGCGCATTCATTTCAATCCGGCGGCGTATGCGGCGCCCGCTGGTAGCGCCGGGCCATGCCCGGCGGAACCGACACCGACGCCGGGCACGGCCCGGCGCTACCGGTTAACGCGGCCCGTCCAGCAGATCGCGCACCCGGTAGCTGCCCGGGGCCCGGCCTTGCAGCTGGCGGGCGGCGAACAGCGCACCGCGGGCGAAGATGTCGCGGTTGGTGGCCCTATGCACCAGCTCGATGCGCTCGCCCAGCCCGGTGAACTGCACCAGATGCTCGCCTACGATGTCGCCAGCACGCAGGCTCGCGTAATGCGGCTCCGCTCCGCCGCGCTGCGCGGCCGCGCCCAGGGTTAGCGCGGTGCCTGACGGTGCGTCCTTCTTCTGCGTGTGGTGCGATTCGACGATATCGCAGTCCCAGCCGGCCAGCGCCTGCGCGGCGCGCTCCACCAGCTCGTCCAGCACCGCCACGCCCAGGCTGAAGTTCGACGCCCAGACCAACGGGATCTTCGCCGCTGCTGCATCCAGCGCCTGCCGCTGCGTGCCGGAGATGCCGGTGGTACCCGACACCAGCCCCGCGCCGCGTTCCACGCACAGCGCCAGCATCGGGTCGAAGCCCTCCGGCAGGCTGAAGTCAATGGCCACGTCGAACACCGGCGCACCGGACAGTTCGCTGGCACCAAAGAACGGCACGCCGTCGACCACGCGCTGCGCCGGCGCACGGCCGGTCACGGCGGCCACGATCTGCAGGGTTTCGGGATGTTCGGCGGCCAGCCGCAGCAGGGCCTGGCCCATGCGCCCGGAGGCGCCGTGAATGAGCAATCGCAGGGGAGTCTGGTTCATGCATGCAGGCTAGCGGCAGCACGCCTGCTCCGGCAAGCGCCGTCACTGCGACGCTGGGTGACCTTCCGCGCAATGGATGCTCGTTCCTCCCTGGGTACGCCTCTCTTGACCGCACCAGGCGGAGCGCATGCGACACCGTAGATGTCGCGTTTACCACTGGACGCAGAAACGCGGCCACTCAAGGCTGTGGTCCCCTCTTCCGGCCCAGGCAACGCCCATGAAATCCGCGACCGTCTTCAGCAAGTGCGCCAGGAAGACCGGCTATGCCGGGACCACGACCACCCGCTACCGCTTGCTGGATGACGCCCTGCTTGTCGTGAATCACCAACGCGCCAGCGAAAGCCGCGGTTTCTATGTGAATGCTGGACTCTACTTTCCAGAGTTGCTCGTGCACCCCCTCACGCCCGACGATCTTGAAACGGCTTTCAGGTACCGCTCCAGCATCCCCACGCCGCATGTCGACTGGCGTATCGAAGAGACGCCAGGCCTGCGCCGGGCTTTCACCCAGCAGGATCTTCATGACCTGCTCGATGCTGGCGATCGCAACGCGATGAAGCGCCTGCTGCTCAATGCCCTTGCCGACGTGGCGGGCTTCGCAGCGACCCATGGAAATCGCGCCTCGGTACGGCGGATGCAGCAGGAGGGACGCTTTCGCGCGATCATCCGCAAAGAGGTCTGAACCCCGGAAAGCGTGCGAACCAAGGTTCGCACCCACAGGCCGAAAGTTCGCACCCGCCGCACAGCCGCCGTCGAGCATGGCTCGACGCTACTTCTTGTTGGTCGGCCCGCAACTGTCGCAACCGCCACAGGCACCGCCACCTCCGCTGGCAGGCGGCGCGATCTTCCGCCCCAGCGCCTGCGCCCAGGCCGCGCGGCCCGGCTTCAGCAGAGCCAGCGCCAAGGCACCGCGCAGCTTGCGCACCGTGCCGGGGAACTGCTTCTTCAGCACCACCCAGGCGCTGACCAGCACGGCCACCGCGATGATCAGGTACTGGATCAGCAGCCCGGTATCCATCAGCCACCTCCCAGCGCCCTGGTCACCTGGTAGGTGATCAGCGCCGCCACGTAAGCTGCGGCGAACAGGTAGAAGGCGGCAAAGGCCATCTGCTTCCACGAGTTGGTCTCGCGCTTGATGGTGGCCAGCGTCGAGATGCACATCGGTGCGTAGATGTACCAGACCAGCAGCGACAGGGCCGTGGCCAGCGACCAGCCATCGCTGATCAACGGGGTCAGTGCCTGGCTGGCCGCATCGTCATCCGCCGCCGACAGCGCATACACCGTCGCCAGCGACGACACCGCCACCTCACGCGCGGCCAGGCCCGGGATCAGCGCGATGCAGATCTGCCAGTTGAAGCCCAGCGGTGCGAAGAACACCGCCATCGCATGGCCGATCTGGCCGGCGTAGCTATAGTCGATGGCCGGCATCGTGGCGCCCGCCGGCGCCGCTGGGAACGACAGCAGCACCCACAGCAGGATGGTCAGCGCCAGGATGATGCCGCCGACGCGCTTGAGGAAGATCATGCCGCGCTCGTACAGCCCCACCGCCAGGTCGCGCGCATGCGGCAGCCGGTACGACGGAAGCTCCAGCATCAGCGGATGCTCGCTCTTGTCGCGGCGCCACTTCTTCATGATCCACGACATCGCCAGCGCACTGAGGATGCCGGCGGCGTACAGGCCGAACAGCACCAGGCCCTGCTGGTTGAACACGCCCCACACGGTCTTCTGCGGAATGAACGCACCGATCAGCAGCGCGTACACCGGCAGGCGCGCCGAACAGGTCATCAGCGGTGCGACCAGGATGGTGGCCAGGCGGTCACGCGGGTCCTGGATGCTGCGCGTGGACATGATGCCCGGCACCGCGCAGGCGAAGCTGGACAGCAGCGGGATGAACGAGCGGCCAGACAGGCCGGCAGCGGCCATCATGCGGTCGAGCAGGAACGCCGCGCGCGGCAGGTAGCCGGATTCCTCCAGCACCAGGATGAAGAAGAACAGGATCAGGATCTGCGGCAGGAACACGACCACGCCACCGACACCGGCGATGATGCCGTCGGTCAGCAGGCTGGCCAGCGGACCCTCCGGCAACACGCTGCCAACGAGAGTACCGAGCCAGGCGAAGCCAGCCTCGATGCCATCCATCAACGGCGTCGCCCAGGCATACACCGCCTGGAAGATCAGGAACATCACCACCGCAAGGCTGATCAGCCCGAACACCGGGTGCAGCAGCCAGCGGTCCAGCGCGTCGTCGATCTTCGCGGTTCGCGCCGGCATGCGCACGGCGACCGAAAGGATCTCGCGCACCTTGGCGTGGTAGTCGATGCCACCTTCCGGGCCCGGCACCGGCGCATCCAGGTGCGGCACCATCGCATCGAGGCGCTCGACCAAGGCCTTGGCGCCCTGCTTGCGCACCGCCACGGTCTCCACCACCGGCACGCCCAGCTCGCGTTCCAGCGCGGCCACATCCACCTGGATGCCGCGGCGTTGTGCGGCGTCGACCATGTTCAGCGCGACCACCATCGGCTTGCCCAGCTCGCGCAGCTCCAGCGCGAAGCGCAGGTGCAGGCGCAGGTTGGTGGCGTCGATCACGCACAGCAGCACGTCCGGCGCGGCTTCGCCCGGGTAGAAGCCCCGGCACAGGTCGCGGGTGATCGCCTCGTCCAGGCTGGCCGGATGCAGGCTGTAGGCGCCCGGCAGATCAAGCACCGCGAATTCACGGCCGGACGGCGCACGCAGGCGGCCCTCCTTGCGCTCTACGGTGACGCCGGTGTAGTTGGCGACCTTCTGCCGACTGCCGGTCAGCTGGTTGAACAGCGCGGTCTTGCCGCTGTTGGGGTTGCCGACCAGCGCAATGCGCAGCGGGGCGGTGGCAGCGGAAGCGCTCATGCGCGTCGCTCCTGGCGGTTGGCGTCTACCACGACGCGCTTGGCCTCACTGATCCGCAGCGCGAACCGGGTGAACCCGACCTGCACCAGCAGCGGCTCGCCCCCCACCGGACCTTTGGCCACCAGGCGCACTTCCTCGCCATTGACGAAACCCAGCTCGCGCAGGCGACGGGCGATGGCATCGTTGGCGTGCAGGTCCTGCACGGACTCGACCACGGCCGAGGTGTGCAGCGGCAGTTCGGACAGCGTCATCTAGCGTGTTCTCTGCTGGATGTAAATGGTTCTCGATTCTAACATTCCCGCGTCGCGTCATGGCCCATGACCAATGGCCCGCTATGATCCATACAGGTATGGAGTGACCCTGGAATCCCATGAACGATGCTTTGCAGATCGAGCGCCGCGGCGCCGTCATCACCCTCTGGCTGAACCGGCCGGAACTGCACAATGCCTTCGACGCCAGCCTGATCGCCCGGCTGACCGCCGCGCTGGAGGCCGCCGGACGGGACGATTCGATCCGGGCCGTGGTGGTGGCCGGCCATGGCGCCTCCTACTCGGCCGGCGCCGACATGCAGTGGATGCGCGGCATGGCTGCGGCGAGCGAAGCCGATAACCGCGAGGACTCGCTGGCCCTGGCCCGGCTGATGCGCACCCTGGACGAGCTGCCCAAGCCGACCCTGGCACGGGTCCACGGCGCGGCCTTCGGCGGCGGTGTCGGCCTGGTCGCCTGCTGCGACATCGCCATCGCCAGCACCGCGGCCCGCTTCGGCCTGACCGAAAGCCGCCTGGGCCTGCTGCCGGCGGTGATCTCCCCCTATGTGATCGAGGCCATCGGCCCACGCCAGGCCCGTCGATGGTTCGCCACCGGCGAGCACTTCGATGCCGAGACCGCACTGCGGATCGGCCTGGTCCACCAGCTGGTCGAACCCGAGCGCCTGGACGAGGCGCTGGAACGCCAGCTGGCCCTGCTCGACAAGGCAGGCCCGATCGCCTCGTCCACCGCCAAGCAGCTGGTGCGGCAGGTCCGGGACAGCCATGACCGCGACACCCTGGATCGCGATAATGCCGCCCTGATCGCGCGCCTGCGGGTGTCCGCCGAGGGCCAGGAGGGCCTGGGCGCCTTCCTCGACAAGCGCGCCCCCCATTGGGTCACGGAAGCCTGAACATGCTCGATCATCTTGGTTTGACCAGCGCCGACCTGGCGCGCAGCAAGGCCTTCTTCCTGCAGGCACTGGCGCCACTGCAGATCGGCGTGGTGATGGAAGTGAGCGCCGAACTGACCGGCGACCACGACCACGTCGGCTTCGGCAGCGACGGCAAGCCGTTCTTCTGGCTCGGCAATGGCGGCACCGCCAGCCATGGCGTGCACGTGGCTTTCGCCTGCGCCAGCCGCGCGCAGGTGGACGCCTTCCACGCCGCCGCCCTCACCGCCGGTGGCCGCGACAACGGCGCGCCGGGCCTGCGCCCGTGGTACCACCCGGATTACTACGCCGCCTTCGTGCTCGACCCGGACGGCAACAACATCGAAGCGGTCTGCCATCGCCCCGTCGGCGAGGTGGCTGCATGAGCGACTACGTCCGCATCGTCGAGGTCGGCCCGCGTGACGGCCTGCAGAACGAAAAGCAGTCGGTGTCCACCGCCGACAAGATCGAACTGATCAACCGCCTGTCGGCCACCGGCCTGCGCAGCATCGAGGCGACCAGTTTCGTCAGCCCGAAGTGGATTCCGCAGTTGGCCGACGCCGCCGAGGTCTATGCCGGCATCCAGCGCCGGCCGGGCGTGCACTACCCGGTACTGGTGCCGAACGAACAGGGCTACGACCGCGCCCGCGCGGTGGGCGTGGAGGAAGTGGCGGTGTTCACCGCTGCGTCCGAGGCCTTCAACCGCACCAACACCAATGCCGGCATCGACGAGTCGCTGGCCCGGTTCGAGCCGATCCTCCGCCGCGCCGCCGCCGATGGCGTGCGCGTGCGCGGCTACGTCTCCACTGTGCTCGGCTGCCCCTACCAGGGCGAGGTTCCACTGACCGACGTGGTACGGGTGGCGCGCGCCCTGCACCAGATGGGCTGTTACGAAATCTCGCTGGGCGACACCATCGGCGTCGGCACCCCGCGCAAGGCACGGGCGATGCTGCAGGCGGTTGCCGCCGAGATTCCGATGACGGCACTGGCCGTGCACTTCCACGACACCTACGGCCAGGCCATCGCCAACATCGCCACCTGCCTGGAAGAAGGCGTGCGCGTGGTCGACAGCGCGGTCTCCGGCGCCGGTGGCTGCCCGTATGCGAAGGGTGCCAGCGGCAACGTCGCCAGCGAGGACGTGGTCTATCTGCTGCAGGGCCTGGGCCTGGACAGCGGCGTGGACCTGCCGGCACTGGCCGAGACCGGCCGCTGGCTGGCCGGCCTGCTCGGCCGTGCCACCGCCAGCCGCACCGGACAGGCGCTCGCAGCGGCCGGCTGAGCACCCCGCTGCGCCGCTCCTGCCGGGGCGGCGCAGTGCACAACGGCGACGGTCGCCGCTTCCGTTAGAATCGGCGGTTCTCGAACCTGCAGGACCGTGCAATGCAGCTGTCTTCCGTACGTGCCGTGATCACTGGCGGCGTCTCCGGCCTCGGCCTGGCCGTGGCCCAGCACCTCGTCGCCCAGGGCGGCAAGGTGGCTCTGTTCGACCTCAACGACGACAAGGGTGCAGCTGCCGTTGCCGGGCTGGGTGCCGACAAGGCCCGCTATTTCAATGTCAACGTCAGCGATGAGGCGGCCGTGGCTGCAGCCATCGACCAGGCCCACGATTTCCTCGGCGGCCTGAACGTGGCGATGAACTGCGCCGGCATCCTCGGCGCCGGTCGCGTGCTCGGCAAGGAAGGCCCGATGCCGCTGGCCGGCTTCCAGGGCACGGTGATGGTCAACCTGGTCGGCAGCTTCAACGTGGCCAAGGCCGCGGCCAACCGCATGCAGCACAACGACGCCGGCGAAGACGGCGAGCGCGGCGTGATCATCAACACCGCCAGCATCGCTGCCTATGAAGGACAGATCGGCCAGGCCGCGTATGCGGCCAGCAAGGGCGGCGTGGTGTCGATGACGCTGCCGATGGCGCGCGAACTGTCGCGCTTCGGCATCCGCGTCAATACGATTGCTCCTGGCGTGTTCTGGACGCCGATGGTCGATGGCATGCCCGAAGCCGTGCAGCAGTCGCTGGCCGCCTCGATCCCGTTCCCGTCGCGCCTGGGCAAGCCGGAAGACTTCGCCAGTCTGGTCGGCTTCATTCTCGGCAACACCTACCTCAACGGCGAGACCATCCGCCTGGACGGCGCTACCCGCCTCGCTCCGAAGTGATTCCCCCCCGGGCGCCGGGACGGCGCCCTCCCCCAACGACCTAGATCACCATGAAAGCCAACGACATCAAGAAGGGCAACGTCGTCGAGTACAACAACGGCGTGTACCAGATCCGCGACATCGAGCGCAGCTCGCCGCAGGGTCGCGGCGGCAACGTCCGCTTCCGCTTCATCATGTACAGCGTGCCGGGCGGCAACAAGCTCGACGCCAGCTTCGATGCCGACGACAACCTGGTCGAGGTCGAACTGCTGCGCCGCCAGTCCACCTATTCGTACAAGGACGGCGACGCCTTCGTGTTCCTCGATGACGAGGACTACACCCCCTACACTCTGGACGCGGACGTGATCGGTGATGACGCCGGGTACATCACCGACGGCCTGACCGGCATCTATGTGCAGGTCATCGACGAGCAGCCGGTGGCGATCCAGCTGCCGGCCTCGGTGGTGCTGGAAGTGATCGAGACCCCGCCGGAACTGAAGGGTGGCACCGCCACCAAGCGCCCGAAGCCGGCCAAGCTCAACACCGGCATCGAAATCATGGTGCCCGAGTACATCGTCAATGGCGAACGCGTGCTGGTGAACACCGCCACCGGCGAATTCGCCGGCCGTGCCGACTAAGCGCCTCGCGCTGATCGGCTGCCTGTTCCTGCCTGCGGCGTGTTCGCCGCAGGCAGCGGACGGATCATCGGTGGCAGCGGTTACGGCTGTTTCGCACCGAAGTTGCCGCAGCCATGGTACTGGCGGGTACCGACAGTCAGCATCGCCTTGGCCTCGAACGCCTCGCCGCTCATGTCATCCTGGCAGGTGGTGCGCTGGAAGCTGAGCTTGACGTCGGTGCCGTCGGACGCCTTTCCGCTCCATCCATCAGCGCCCTGGGTGGGTTTGGCCACGTCGAAGCGGCGCTCGCCATAATCGACCTCCACCTGCAGGCCCGGCGCATCGCCGTCGACGACTGCAAGCCAGCCGGGTTCATTGCCGGTGGCACGGAATGCCGCATTGCCGGCGCTGCCATCGCCTTCGGTAGCTTCCACCGCATGGCACTCGCGATCCGGTTCGCCCTTCAGGCTCAGCAGGCCATCATCGCTGCCCTTGGTCCAGAAGCTGTTGCCGAGACCATCGCTGTACTTGGCGCCGGATGCCGCGCGCTCGGAGGTCATGGCGAAGCTACGCTCGCCGATCACCAGCGTGGCAGCATCCTCGCCATTGAATGTCGCGCCCACACTCAGATCACCACACTGGTAGGCGGTCTCGCTGCCACCTTCCGTGTTGGCGCTCGGCTGCGGCGTGGCAGGCGGGGCGTCATTGCTGCCCGCCGCGGGTGCCTGGGTCGGCTGGCACGCGACCAGCACCAGCCCCAGGGAGGCTGCCAACAGACTGGGAACTACACGCATGGCTCGACTCCTTGTCGACACTACAGGAATGCTCGACCCTACCACCTCGCGGTGAGCGGGGCCTGAAAGCGGCCTGACCGCGCTCATGCGGCCAGTACCGCCATCGACAGCAGCTGCGCGCCGCTTTCGCCGGAACTGCAGGTCCACACCCGCAGCAGGCGCAGTTTCAGCTCGCGCTCCTGGCCCTGCCCGCGCACCGACAAGCGCACGTCGCTGGACAACAATGCCAGGCGTCCGCACAGCAACGTTTCCACCGCGTACGACTGCAGGCTGCGCACCTGCAGGTTTCCGGTCAGCCAGTCGCCCAGCCACGGCAGGTCGAGCATGCGGCCGCCGTGGCCATCCATCATGAACAAGGCCGGCGATACCAGCGCGGCCAGCGCATCGTGGTCGTCATCCAGCAATGCCTGCCGCAGGCGCTGTTCCAGCGCTGCCAACTGCCGCTCATGCAGATCTTCAACGATGTTCCGTTCCATCCACGGTTCCTCCCGGCATCGGCCGGCGCCTGCGCAGGCGCTGCGCGATCCACTGCCGCGCGCCCTGCACCACTACATAGAAGACCGGCACGAAGAACACGGCCAGCACGGTCGCACTGACCATGCCGCCGAACACACCGGTTCCAATCGCCTGCTGGGTTTCCTTCGACGCGCCCTGCGCCAGCATCAGCGGCACCACGCCCAGCGCGAATGCCAGCGAGGTCATCACGATCGGCCGCAGTCGCAGCCGCGCTGCCTCCAGCGCTGCTTCAACCAGGCCGCGACCCTGCTGCTGCAGCTGGCGCGCGAACTCGACGATGAGGATCGCGTTCTTCGCCGACAGCCCGATCACGGTGATCATGCCGACCTTGAAGAACACGTCGTTGGGCATGCCCCGCAACAGCACCGCAGCAACCGCACCAAGCAGGCCCAGCGGCACCACCAGCATCACCGCCAGCGGGATCGACCAGCTCTCGTACAGTGCCGCCAGCACCAGGAACACCACCAGCATCGACAACAGCAGCAACCACGGCGCCTGCGCACCGGACTCCCGCTCCTGCAGCGACTGGCTGGTCCACTGCAGGGCAAAACCGGACGGCAGCTTCTCCGCCAACCGCTCCATCTCCGCCATGGCCTGGCCGGTCGACACGCCGGAGGCCGGTGCGCCGGACAGATTCAGCGCCGGGAAGCCGAGATAGCGCTGCAGCTGCAGCGGCGCCTCGGTCCAGTGCGGCGTCACCAGTTCCGACAACGCCACCATGCCACCTTCGCTATTGCGCACATACAGCCTCAGCACATCCTCCAGCTCCATCCGGTGGGGTGCATCGGCCTGCAGGATCACCTGCTGCAGCCGCCCCTTGTTGGGGAAGTCGTTGACGTACTGCGAGCCCATCGCCGCCGACAGCGTGCTGCTGATCTGCTCGAACCCCACGCCCATCGCCTCGGCCTTGGCGCGGTCGATGTCCAGCCGCACGCTGGTACCTGCTGGCAGGCCATCGGCATGCACCTCCGACAGCAGCGGGCTGGCCTCGGCCAGCTTCAGCAGCTGCTGCAGGGCCGCACGCAGTTCGGCCTGGCTCTGCCCGGTACGCGCCTGCAGGGCGAGCGAGAAGCCGGACGAACGCCCCAGGCTGTCGATCGCCGGCGGCATCACGCTCATCACCTCGCCCTCGGCAATCGTCGCCATCGCCTTCTGCGCGGCCTCCACTTCGCCGGCCGCGGTGGCCCCTGCACGCTCGCCCCAATCCTTCAGCATCGTGTAGGTCAGCGCCGCGCTCGGGCCGGAACCGGAGAAGCTGTAGCCGAGGATCGACTGGTTGGAGCCGATGCCCGGGCGTGACGCCACGTGCCGTTCGTAGGCTTCGACCACGGCCAGCGTGCGTTCGGCGGTGGCTTCGGCCGGCAGCTGGATCGAGGTCATGAAGTAGCCCTGGTCCTCTTCCGGCAGGAATGCACCCGGCAGCCAGTGCAGGCCCAGCAGCAACGCCGCCACCAGCGCGGCGAACACGCCCATGACCCGCCCGCTCCGCTGCAGCACCGACGCCACGCCACGCTGGTAACGCCCGGTCATCCGCTCGAAGCCACGATTGAAGGCACCGAACAGCCCGCCACGGCCATGATGGCCATGGGTGTTCGGGCGCAGCAGCGTCGCGCACAACGCCGGCGTCAGGCTCAGGGCCAACAGCGCCGAAAACAGGATCGACACCGCCATCGCCACGGTGAACTGGCGGTAGATGGCGCCCACCGAGCCGCTGGCCAGCGCCATCGGGATGAACACCGCGGTCAGCACCAGGGTGATGCCGATCACTGCGCCGGTCAGCTCGCGCATCGCCTTGATGGTGGCCTCACGCGGCGGCAGGCCCTCCTCGGCCATGATCCGCTCCACGCCCTCGACCACCACGATGGCGTCATCGACGATGATGCCGATGGCCAGCACCATGCCGAACATGGTCAGCACGTTGATCGAGAAGCCCAGCGCCAGCATCACCGCGAACGTACCCAACAGCGCGATGGGCGCGACCAACGCCGGGATCAACGTGTAGCGCCAGTTCTGCAAAAACAGGTACATCACTGCGAACACCAGCAGCATCGCCTCCAGCAGCGTCTGCACCACCTTCTGGATCGAGATCTTCACGAACGGCGCGGTGTCGAACGGGATGCTCGCCTCCACGCCGCGCGGCAACAGCGGCGCCAGTTCGGCCATGCGCTCACGGACCGCCGACGCCGTGCGCACCGCATTCGCGCCCGGCCGCAGCTGCACCCCGGCAGCGGTGGCCGGATGGCCGTCCTCGCGGGTGCCCCAGGCATAGCTCTGCGCGCCCAGTTCGACGCGGGCGACATCACCCAGCACCACCCGTGAACCGTCGGCCCCGGCGCGCAGTACGATCGCCGCGAACTGTTCCGGCGTGGACAACTGGCCGTCGGCGCTGAGCGGCACGGTGATGCGCTGGCCTGGAACACCCGGCGAATCACCGATGCGCCCCGGCGAGATCTCCAGGTTCTGCTGCTCGATGGCAGCGGCCACGTCACCCATGGTCAGCCCATAGCCGGTCAGCCGGGCCGGGTCCAGCCACACGCGCATCGCCTGCTCCGCACCGAACAGCTGCACGCGGCCGACGCCATCGATGCGGCGCAGCTCCTCGATGATGTTGCGCGCCATGAAGTCGCCCAGTGCGGCCTCGCTGACGCTGGCATCGGGCGAACGCAGGCCGACCAGCATCAGGAAGCCGGAATCGGCTGCTTCCACGAACAGGCCGTTCTGGCGCACGCTGCGCGGCAGGCGCGGCTCGATCGCCTTGATCCGGTTCTGCACGTCCACCTGCGCCAGCTCCGGGTTGGTACCCGGCTTGAAGGTCGCAGTGATGGAGGCTTCGCCGGAGGTGTCCACCGAAGACTCGAAATACAGCAGGTGCTTGACGCTGGACAGCTCGCGCTCGATCAGGCCGACCACCGCGTCATTCAGCGTCTGCGGGCTGGCACCCGGGTAGCTGGCGTAGATGCTGACGCTGGGCGGCGCTACCGCCGGATAGCGCTCCACCGCCAGCCGCGGGATCGCTAGCACGCCGGCCAGGATGATGAAGATCGCCAGCACCCAGGCGAACACCGGGCGATCGATGAAGAAACGTGCCATGTTGGATTTTCCTGGAGGGACCGGCCCGGAACAGGCTCAGCCCTTGCTGCCGGCCTGTACTGCACCGGCGCTGGCAACCGGCATCTGCCAGTCGCGCGCATCGACCACCACGCCTTCCTGCAGGCGCTCCTGACCCTCGACCACCACCTTCTCGCCGGCCTTCAGGCCCGTGCGCACCAGCCACTGGCGATCGACACTACCGTCCACTTCCAGCGTGCGGATCACCGCCTTGCCGTCGGCGCCGATCACCCAGGCATAGGCCTGGCCACCGGCGCTGCGCAGCACCGCCTGCTGTGGCACGGTCAATGCACTGGCGGGCGCGCCACGTGGCACCCTCGCGCGCACGTACATGCCGGGCAGCAGCTGCCGCTGCGGGTTGTCAACCAGGATGCGCAGGATCACGTCACCCGTCCGCGCATCGACATTGATGCCGGAGAACAGCATCTGGCCACGTTCGGGCAGCGGCCTGCCGGCCGCACCGATGATCGTCACCGGCAGCTCGCCGCCACCGGCACTGCGTTGCAGCGACTCGAGCTGCGCCGCTGGCTGGCGCACATCGACGTAGACCTGGTCGATCTGCTGCACCACCGCCATCGGCTCGGCATCGGCCACGCCGACCAGTGCACCTTCGGTCACCAGCGCCTGGTCGATGCGGCCGGCAATCGGTGCACTGACCGTGGCATAGCGCAGGTCGAGCTGGCGGCGGGCCAGGATCGCGCGCGCCTCGTTCACCGCGGCACGGGCCTGTTCGTACTCGGCACTGGCATCGTCGCGGTGCTGCTGGCTGACCGCCTGCGCGGCCGCCAGCGCATGCAGGCGCTGCGACTGCACGCGGCTGCGGCCCAGGGCTGCCTCGCTGCGCTGCAGCGCTGCCAGTGCCGAGTCGACATCGGCACGGAACGCCGCCGGATCAATCTGGAACAGGGCCTGGCCGGCGCGCACTTCGGCGCCCTGTTCGAACAGGCGGCGCTGCACGATGCCGCCGACCTGCGCACGGATCTGTGCGGTGCGAACGGCGGCGACACGGCCGGGCAGTTCATCGTCGCGCTGCACGACCTGCGGGCCGACAGTGACCACGCTGACGCGCGGTGCCGCTTCGGGCGTGGCTTCGGGGGCGGAGCAGGCCGTCACGGCCAGGGCGAGGGCCGCGATCAACGCGACCGGAGTCCTGAAGGTTCTCATTGCTGTGCACAATGCCGCGCAGGCGGCTGATAGGTTCTGAAGCGTGAAGTGTGCGTGGCGATGATGGGGTTTCGATGGAGGAACTGTGGAGATACGATGGAGGCAAGCACCTTAAGGCCCCGCCCCTGCATGCATGCCGCCCCTGCCCTCGCCGCCCTCGTCCTGATCGTCGAGGATGAGGCCGAGATCGCCGATATTCTCACCGCCTATCTGGAACGCGAAGGACTGCGTACGCTGCGCGCCGCCGACGGCCACAGCGCGCTGGACCTGCACCGCAGCGCCCGCCCCGACCTGGTCCTGCTTGATGTGCAGCTGCCGCGCCTGGATGGCTGGAGCGTGCTGACCCAGCTGCGCCAGCGCGGTGAAACGCCGGTGATCATGCTGACCGCACTGGACCAGGACCTGGACAAGCTCACCGCGCTGCGCATGGGCGCCGACGACTACGTGGTCAAGCCGTTCAATCCGGCCGAAGTGGCAGCACGCGTGCGCGCCGTGCTGCGGCGTACGTTGCGCGCCTCGCGCATGGACGCACCGACCGCGCTGCGGGCGGGCCCGCTGCTGATCGACTCGGCTACCCATGCCGTGCATGTGGAGGGCGAAGGCTACAGCCACGAAGTGCTGCTCACGCTCACCGAGTTCAAGCTGCTGCACTGCATGGCGCTGGCGCCGACCCGCATCTTCAGCCGCAGCGAACTGATGCACGAATGCCTGCCGGAAAGCGAAGCGCTGGAACGCACCGTCGACAGCCATGTCAGCAAGCTGCGCCGCAAACTCGATGACGTGGGCATGGTCAACGTCCCGGCCAGCGTGCGCGGTGTCGGCTACCGGTTGATGGCCGACCGCTGATGGCGCGCCTGCGCCGTTCCGGGCTCAGCCGCCACATCATCATCTCGATGTCGCTGATGGTGATCGGCGTCATCGTGATGATGATCCTGTCGTCGTGGCTGCTGTACGCGGTGCTGGTCGAGTTCTTCCCCGGCAGCACCGAGGAGCCGGAAAGCTGGCTGCCGACCGGGCCGGAACTGGCATGGATGGTGGGCGTGATCCTGACCGGACTGGCGCTGGCCATCGCCGCTTCGTTCCGTCTTGCGCACCGGATCCTGTCGCCACTGAATTCACTGGTGGACAGTGTGCGTGCGCTTGCCGGCGGCGACCTCGGGGCGCGCGCGAGCGTCGAGGAGAATTCGCCGGGTGAAGTGGCGACCCTGGTCGAGGACTTCAATGCAATGGCCCGCCGCCTGCAGCACATGGAGAGCGAGCGCGCGATGTGGCACGCGGCCATCGCCCATGAGCTGCGCACGCCGGTGACGATCCTGCGCGGTCGCCTGCAAGGGCTCGCCGAGGGCGTGTTCCAGCCGGACGAGTCACAGTTCCGCAGCCTGCTGGCGCAGGTCGAGGGCCTCTCGCGCCTGATCGAGGATCTGCGCGTGCTGAGCCTGTCCGACAACGCGCGGCTGGACGTACGTCGCGCGCGCACCGATGTGGTGGCCGAAGTGCATTCGGTGATGACCCTGGTCGATCCGCAGTTCCGCGCCGCCGGCTTCGTGCTGGAGCTGGAAACCAGCCGCGAGGAACACAACGCGCACTGCGACCCGACCCGCCTCCGCCAGGCGCTGCTGGCGCTGCTGGAGAACGCACGCCGCTATGCCAGCCCGGGCAAGGTGCGGATTGCCGTGCATGACACACCGGGACATGTGCAAGTGGCAATCGAGGATGAGGGCCCGGGCATCGATCCGGAGCTGCACGCCGACATCTTCAGCCCGTTCATGCGTGCCGACGGCTCACGTTCACGCCAGGGCGGCGGCAGTGGCCTCGGCCTGGCGGTGGTCAAGGCCATCGCCGACGCGCACGGCGGCCGCGTCTACTGCACGGCGGGCAACGCCGGCGGCAGCCGTTTCGTCATCGAACTGCCGCGCCAGTAGCGGGCGTGGCTGCCTGTTCCCGCAGGCGCGCGCCAAGTGCGGCGAGGTTGGCATCGATCGCATCCATCTCGTTGCGCTGGCCCACCGGCAACTGCTGGCGCAGTTGCACGCGCAGCGCCTGCCAGGCCGGCACCGCCTCTGCGCTGGCAGTGGCAACCGCTTCGGCCAGCACCGCCTGCTCATCGGCCAGCGGCAACCCGTAGCCGCCCTGCAGCAGCGTCCCCGGGCGCAACCACTGCCCGCTCTGCGCCAGCAGGCTGCGCAGGCTGCGGGTTTCCGCGCTGTCCGCAGCAGCCAGTAGCTGCCGCTTGAGCACATCGCGTGCGCGCAGTTCGGCACGCCGCTGTGCCGCCTGTTCCAGCAGCAGCAGGCCGGCACTGGCGCGCAGGTTGCCCTTCAGCAGCCACGGTGCCCGTTGTTCTGCCGGCAGCTTCAACCAGCCGCGCACATCGCGCGCGGGCAAGGCCAGCTGGGTCGCCGCCACTGTGAACAACTGCTGGTAGTGGTCGCGCGCGGAAGCGAAGTAATAGCCCTGTGCCTGCGCTGCGTTGCGGTCCGTGAGTACCCGCTCGTCGAGCATGCCCAGCCGCGCCAGCCGCCGCTTGAGACCGCGCGGACTCAGCTGGGCCAGCCCGTCCTCGCCCAGCCGGGGCACTCCGGCCTGCAGCAGCCTGGCGGTCTCCACCGCACAGTTGTTGCTGACGAAGTAATAGCGCCCGTCATAGCTCCAGTGCACCTGCGCGGTGCGCTCGAGCAGGCTGGCGATCTCGTCGCGTTGCAGCTGCAAGGGCAACGACTGCAGGCCCCGCAGTTCCACCTTGGTGTACTCGTCCACCACCTGCTGCAGCGGCAGCACGAACAGCCGCGACGGGTAGCCGCCGGTCAAGCCGCGCCAGTTGGAAATCTGCACATCGCCGACGAACGCGCGGAACGACAGCACGCGGTGGTACTCCAGGTCCAGGCGGCAGTCCGGACCCGGTGCACGGCCCGGCCGGCAGATCACCAGCCGCAGCATGCTGTGCCCCCAGCGGCTCATCGGCTGCGCACTGCCCTCGGCGAACAGGTAGTCCACGGCGTAGACACGCGCCGGGTCGAGCTGCAGCAGCGATGCCGCCCCCTCTTCCGATTCGGCCTGCAGCAATGGCAACGCGTTCGCGCAGTGCGACTGTGGCAGCGATGGCGGGGTTCCGAAATGGACCTGGAACCACTGCGCCAGTGCCGGGCGCCGGCAGGCGAACTCGCTGTCGAGCACGAAATGCTCGGCGTTCACTGCCAGGTACTCGGCCGGGTCCTTCAGTTCATACGCATCGGGACTGCGGTCACGGAAATCGTTGTCGCCACGGCCGAGATGCCAGGGCTTGCGCTGCCATCCAGCCAGATCACGCCAGCGCACACTGCGTGACCAGTTCGCCCCCGTACGGTCGGCGACATGGGTCAGTTCGTGTACCAGCGCGCTGCGGCGTGCGCGGCGCGCGCCGGGCACGGCATCATCCAACAGCTCGCGACGCAGGGCGATGCGCCCGGCGAAAGCGCGGCCGTGCACATCGGCCGGCAGGTCATCGCGCCAGCGCACCTGGACCTGTGCCGGCAATGCGCGGAGCAGGGCATCCGGCAGCAGTGCCTGCACGTCGGCCAGGGTCTGCGTCGCCACCTGCTGCTGTGCAGGGCTCAACCCTGCCGGGTCCAGCTGCAAGCGATCAGCTGCGTGCGCGACGTGGGCGACCAGCAGTAGAGCCGCGCCATGCGTGGCTGCGTTCCACCGGCCAAGCCTCTGTAGAGCCGAGCCATGCTCGGCTAGTGTTGCGATCCGCATGCGCCAGGCATTCAGCCGAGCATGGCTCGGCTCTACAGAACGCGATGTCGCCGGGGTCATGCAGTCCGGATCAACGCGCCAGCAACGCGCGGGCCAGTTCCAGGTCGCTCTGCTGCTGTGCGGCAGCACTCTGCTCACGCAGGTGGGCCAGCGCGGCCTGCAGGCGGGCGCCACGGATCTGGCCGTCGCTGGCGACGAACGCCGCAGCGTCGTCGCGCGCAGCCAGTACCACCTTGTCGTCACCCGAGCTGCTGCCCGAGGAGCCGGAGGAGGCACCGGTGGCGGAACCGGCCGAGGTGCCGGCGAAGCTGGAAGCGAAGCCGGCCAGCGGCAGGGACAGCAGGGCGAGCAGCAGAAGCGGACGGGTCATCGGTTCGAAGCCGGTTGTGAGGATGCGTGGAGCGTAACGGGTGCGTGAAGGATTTGCCCGGCTCAAACGTCGAACAGCTTGCCGGGATTCAGCCGCGCTTGGGGATCGAACGCACGTTTGACCGCCTTCATCAGGGCGATCTCGGCCGGGCCGCGAGTGCTGTCCAGGTAGCCCTTTTTGACCAGGCCGATGCCGTGTTCAGCCGAGATGCTGCCATCGAACCGGGCCAGCACCTGCGCCAACAGCTTGGTCACGTGTTCACACTGCGCCACGAAATCGGCGTCGCTGGTGTCGTCGGGCTTGAGCACGTTGATGTGCAGGTTGCCGTCACCGATGTGGCCGAACCAGACCACGTCGAAGTGCGGGTAGGCCTGCCCGATCAGTGCCTGGGTCTCGGCCAGGAACGCAGGCATCGCCGAGATCCGCACCGAGACATCATTCTTGTAAGGTTTGTAGCGCGCCAGCGATTCGGTGATGCCTTCGCGCAGGCGCCACAGCTGGGCGGCCTGGGCGTCGCTGGCGCTGATCACCCCGTCGCTGACCCAGCCGTTGCCCATGCAGTCCTCGAAGGCGGCCATCGCCGCCGCTTCCTGCGCTGCGTCGTTGGCGGCGAACTCGGTGACCACGTAATACGGGTGCACCTCGTCGAACGGTGCCTGCGCACCATGCGCCAGCACGTGCTCCAGCGCCCGGTCGGTGAAGAACTCGAAGGCCTGCAGCTGCAGGCGCGCGCGGAACGCAGCGAACACCTGCATCAGCACCTCGAAGCTGGGCACGGCCAGCAGCATCACGTTGCTGGCTGGCGGCGGATCGGTGAGTTTCACTGTCGCCTCGACGATCACGCCCAGCGTGCCTTCCGAACCGATCAGCAGCTGGCGGAAGTCATAGCCGCTGGAGTTCTTGATCAGGCCCTTGTTGAGCTCCAGCAGTTCGCCGCTGGCGGTAACCACCTTCAGCCCGGCGATCCACTCGCGGGTGTTGCCGTAGCGGATCACACGGATGCCGCCAGCATTGGTGGCGATGTTGCCGCCGATCGTGCACGACCCGCGTGCAGCGAAATCCACCGGATAGATCAGGCCGTGGTCCAGCGCGGCGTTGTGCACGGCCTCCAGCGGCATGCCGGCCTGCACCACCAGGGTGCGGTCGACCGCGTCGTAGGCCAGCGCCTTGTTCATCCGCTCCAGGCTGAGCACCAGCTCGCCATTGGCCGCCACCGCGCCACCGGAAAGGCCGGTACGGCCGCCGGACGGCACCACGGGCAGGCCCTCACCCGCACTCCAGCGCATCACCGCCTGTACCTCCTCGACCGTGGCCGGCAGTGCGACCGCCAACGGCGCCGGCGTCCAGCGCCGGGTCCAGTCGCGCCCGTAATGCTCCAGGTCGGCCGGGTCGGTCTTCAGCTTCAGGCCGGGACAGGCCTGCTGCAGCGAGGCAATGCGGGAATCGGTCATGACGGTCCAGCGCGGGGCGTGAAGAACGGGCAAGCGTGCCAGCGGCACGCGCCAGCGTCCAGCCCTGCGAGCAGGCAGATAGCTACGGATGCAACCAATTGCGCACCGCACCATGAGCGCTGCGATCTGGCATAGTGGTTGGCCCCTGTCCCACTGGCCGTGTTGCCCCATGTCGCCGAAGAAGACCTCGTTCCCGAAGCAGGATATCCGCGTGCTGTTGCTGGAGGGGGTCAGCCAGACCGCCGTGGAGGTGTTCAGCGCGGCCGGCTACAGCCAGATCGAGGCGCACACCAAGGCACTGCCCGAGGACGAATTGAAGGCGCGCATCGCCGAGGCGCACATCGTCGGCATCCGCTCGCGCACCCAGCTCAGCGCCGAGGTGCTGGCCGAGGCCAAGCGCCTGATCGCGGTGGGCTGCTTCTGCATCGGCACCAACCAGGTCGACCTGGACGCGGCCGAACTGGCCGGTATCCCGGTGTTCAACGCGCCCTACTCCAACACCCGCAGCGTGGCCGAACTGGTGATCGCCGAGGCGATCATGCTGACCCGTGGCATTCCGCAGAAGAACGCCGAATGCCATCGCGGCGGCTGGTCGAAGTCAGCCAGCGGCAGCCATGAAGTGCGCGGCAAGACGCTGGGCATCATTGGTTACGGCCACATCGGCACCCAGGTCGGCGTGCTGGCCGAATCGCTGGGCATGCAGGTGATCTTCCACGACGTGGAAACCAAGCTGGCGCTGGGCAATGCGCGTGCTGCGGCCAGCCTGGACGACCTGCTGGCGCGGGCCGACATCGTCACCCTGCACGTGCCGGAGACACCGTCCACGCAGTGGATGATCGGCAGCACCGAGCTGGCGAAGATGCGCAAGGGCGCGCACCTGATCAACGCCGCGCGCGGCACCGTGGTCGACATCGATGCGCTGGACGCGGCGCTGGCCAGCGGCCACGTCGGCGGCGCCGCGCTGGACGTGTTCCCGGTCGAGCCGAAGGGCAACGGCGATATCTTCGAATCGCCGCTGACCCGCCACGACAACGTCATCCTCACCCCGCACGTCGGCGGCAGCACGCTGGAAGCGCAGGACAACATCGGCGTGGAAGTGGCGGCCAAGCTGGTGCGCTACAGCGACAACGGCAGCACCCTGTCGGCGGTCAACTTCCCGGAAGTGACCCTGCCCGAACACGAAGACAGCCTGCGCCTGCTGCACATCCACCAGAACGTGCCGGGCGTGCTGTCCAAGGTCAACGAGATCTTCTCGCGCCACAACGTCAACATCGACGGCCAGTTCCTGCGCACCGACCCGAAGGTGGGTTACGTGGTGATCGACATCACCGCCAGCGAGGCGCAGGCCGCCGCCGTGCGCGACGAGCTGGCCGCGATTCCGGGCACGCTGCGGACGCGCATCCTGTATTGAGCAAGGCGTCGCCGGGCATGCCCCGGCGGATTGCTTCCGGCATCGCGCCATCCACGCATGGCGTGGATGGAACACCTCAGAACCTTACGGCGTGGAGGTTCTTGTAAAAGTCCCAATGGATCAGAACCCTGTCTTCCATCGACAGGAACAGCGTATCGACGAAATCCAGCTCCTCCGCATGAGCCAGCCAGTCCTGCAGGCGGCTGCCCAGTGAAGGTACCGCCCCATCCACCTGGACAACCGTCAACGCAGCCTCGCTTGGCAAGCCAACAGCATCTGCAATGGCGCTCAACTCCTGCGCCAGCCGCTCCCGCCCCACCCCGGGGACCTCCAGGCGCGATGGCACGCGCTCCCAGTCGATGCATGTGATGACTGGCAATGCAGCCTTGATCATCGCAAGGGCAGCATCCTGCTTCGCCTCGCCACAGGCATGAGCCGCAACAAACGCGGCACAGCCGTCCGAGAGCATCAACGTGCCAGCCACCGGCGCGCCATGCGCTGCATGGATTCATCCGATTCGGGGTCGGCCGCGACTTCGGTCACCGGCCGCCATGCCAGGTCAAGTGACTCCTCGCTGAGCACGAATGCCTCGCCACCGAGCGCGCGGATCACGAAACGCACGTCGTAGTGCCAGTGCCCCGGCACATCCTTGCGCTCCGGAATCCAGTGCTTGTCCAGATCGAAGATGGCCGGGTCTTCCAGCACCAGCCCGCTCAGGCCGGACTCCTCCTCGGCCTCCTTCAGCGCCACCTGGGCCAGGTCGCGGTCGCCGTCGGCGTGGCCACCCAGCTGCAGCCAGCGCTGCAGCTTGCGATGGTGGGTCAGCAGCAGGCGCTGGCCGTCGGCGCTGACCAGCCAGCAGCTCGCGGTGAAGTGGCCTGCAAGCCGCTCACGCCGGAACGGATCTTCCGGATCATCCAGCAATGTGCCGAATTCGGCAGCCAGTGCGTCGTGGGCGGGCGCGCGGCGGGCATAGTCCCGCAACAGACCGCGCAGGCGATCGTCAAGCACGGCAAGGGTTTCGGCGGTCTGGCGCATGAATGGGGGCGGTTCGGAAAAATACTGCTCATTATCGCCGTTCATTGTTGCGATTGCGCTTGTGCGTTGGCTTCAGCTTTGGCTAAGGTACAGCGGGCTGTTCGCACGGCCTTCACCATTCAAGGCAGCCGGCAACGTATCGGCCGCCCACCCCATCCGATCACTAGGAAGTACTGCATGCTGAAAGCTCTGTTGAGGGTCAAGCCGGTCCAGCCGGCCGGGCACGTCGATGCCGGCGAACCCATCGAAGGCAGCCTGGACGGCGAAGCCACGTTGAAACGGACCCTCACGGCTAAACACCTCATCCTGCTGGGCGTGGGTGCGGTGATCGGCGCAGGTATCTTCGTGCTGACCGGCCAGGCCGCAGCCAACCACGCGGGCCCAGCGGTCATGCTGTCGTTCGTGCTGGCCGGTTTCGCCTGTGCGCTGGCGGGCCTGTGCTATGCCGAGTTCGCGGCGATGATGCCGGTCTCCGGCAGTGCCTATTCCTATTCCTATGCCACCCTCGGCGAAGGCATGGCCTGGTTCATCGGCTGGTGCCTGGTGCTGGAGTACCTGTTCGCCTCGGCATCGGTCGCGGTGGGCTGGTCGGCCTACCTGATCAGTTTCATCACCACCACGCTGCACATGCCGTTCCCGGACCTGCTCAGCGCCGCGCCTATCGCCTGGACCGGCAGCGAGTTCGTCTCCTCCGGCAAGCTGTTCAACCTGCCTGCGGTGCTGATCGTGGCGGCGGTGTCCGGCCTGCTGTACGTGGGCGTGACCCAGTCGGCCTTCGTCAACGCCATCATCGTGGCGATCAAGGTCACCGTCATCTGCCTGTTCATCGGCATCGGCGCGGCCCATATCGACCCGGCCAACTGGCAGCCGTTCATCCCGGAAAACACCGGCGTGCCGGGTGAGTTCGGCTGGAGCGGCATCTTCCGCGCGGCCACCATCGTGTTCTTCGCCTATATCGGCTTCGATGCGGTCTCCACCGCCGCCGGCGAAACCAAAGACCCACAGCGCAACATGCCGATCGGCCTGCTCGGCTCGCTGGCGGTGTGCACCATCGTCTACATCATCGTCTGCGCGGTACTGACCGGCATGATGCCGTACCACCTGCTGGGCACCGACAAGCCGGTGGCCACCGCACTGGAGCCCTACCCGACCTTGTCGTGGCTGAAGACCCTGGTCGAGATCGGCGCCATCGCCGGCCTGTCCTCGGTGGTGCTGGTGATGATGATGGGCCAGACCCGCATCGCCTACACCATTTCCCGCGACGGCCTGCTGCCGAAGTTCTTCGGCAAGGTCCACGCCCGGTTCCGCACGCCTTACTGGGCCACGATCGTGGTCGGCGTGATCGCCGCCGCGCTGGCCGGCCTGGTGCCGCTGAACGTGCTCGGCGAACTGGTGTCGATGGGCACCCTGCTGGCCTTCGCCACCGTCTGCATCGGCGTGCTGGTGCTGCGCTATACCAAGCCGGAGATCCATCGCCCGTTCCGCGTACCGGCGGTGTGGATCATCTGCCCGCTTGGCGCCGCGGCCTGCCTGTTCCTGTTCTGGCAGGCGTTCGTGGTGCACTGGCACCTGTTCGTCGGCTGGACCGTGCTGGGCATGCTGATTTACCTCGGCTACGGCATGCGCAACAGCAAGCTGGCCAAGTCGCCCTGATCCGCCTACGGGCCGGCCTCGCGCCGGCCCGTCCGTTTTCCCCGCGCGCCGCTCTTGGCGCGCTTCGACAAGACCACCACACATGTTCAAGCAACTGTGGGCCACCAAGCACCCGCATGCCGCCCATGAAGACGCCAACGGCCTGAGCCTGCGCCGCCACCTAGGCCCCTGGGGGCTGACCGCCCTCGGCATCGGCGCGGTGATCGGCGGCGGCATCTTCGTCATCACCGGCCAGGCGGCCGCCAACCACGCCGGCCCCGCGATCATGCTGTCGTTCGTGCTGGCCGCCATCTGCTGCGCCTTCTGCGCGCTGGCCTACGCCGAGTTCGCCTCGATGGTGCCGGTCTCCGGCAGCGCCTACACCTATACCTATGCCACCTTCGGCGAACTGTCGGCCTGGTTCATCGGCTGGATGCTGGTGCTCGAATACGGCGTCTCTGCATCGGCGGTGGCGGTCAGCTGGACCGGCTACTTCCTCAGCCTGCTCAGCCAGTTCGACCTCCATCTGCCAGCGGCGCTGGTCAGTGCGCCACTGGACGCACAGCTGCGCCCCACCGGCGCGATCGCCAACCTGCCCGCCGCGGCACTGGTACTGTTGCTGACCTGGCTGTGCTACGTCGGCATCAGCAAGTCCTCGGCGATGAACATGGCAATGGTCGTGCTCAAGACCGGCCTGATCGTGCTGGTCATCGTGGTCGGCTGGAAGTACGTGGACACCAGCAACTGGACCCCGTTCATTCCGGCCAATGAAGGCCCGGGCAAGTACGGCATGGAAGGCGTGCTGCGTGGCGCGGCGATGGTGTTCTTCGCCTACATCGGTTTCGAGGCGGTATCGGTGGCGGCCCAGGAATCGAAGAACCCGCAGCGTGACATGCCGATCGGCATGATGCTGTCGCTGGTGATCTGCACCGTGCTGTACATCGCGATGGCCGCAGTGATGACTGGCCTGGTGCCGTTCCAGCTGCTGGGCACCGACGAGCCGGTGGTGACTGCCGTGGCCGCACACCCGCAGCTGGGCTGGCTGCGCTGGGTGGTCGAGGTCGGCGCGCTGGTCGGCCTGTCATCGGTAGTGCTGGTGATGATCATCGGCCAGCCGCGCATCTTCATGATCATGGGCCGCGACGGTCTGCTGCCGCCGGTGTTCACCAGGATCCACCCGAAGTACCGCACCCCGCACATCAACACGGTGATCACCGGCATCGGCATCGCGCTGCTGGCGGCGCTGTTCCCGCTGGACATTCTCGGCGAGCTGACCTCGATGGGCACGCTGATTGCGTTCGCGGCGGTCTGCGCCGGCGTGCTGATCCTGCGCCGCACCCAACCGGACCTGCCGCGCCCTTTCCGCATGCCGATGGCCTGGCTGATCTGCAGCCTGGGCGTGCTGAGCTGCGTGGCGCTGCTGTCGGCGATGACGATGCACAACTGGATGCTGATGGGCGTCTGGACCTTCGTCGGTTTCGTGATCTATTTCTGCTACGGCTTCAGGCACAGCCGCCTGCGGGGGAAGTAAGGGGTTTTGCATTGCAGGGCCTGCCGCCCTGCACCCGCCTTTGAAGCCGGAGCAACGGCAACGGCAACAGCTGGGTTGAGGGTTTGGCGGGGCGGGTTGGGTTCGCGGGGGACGCCGTTAACCCGTCCCTGGGGGCTTGGCCGCGGCATCCATGCCGCGGACACCCCCGCGAACCCAACCCGCCCCACCTCCGACAGTCTGCTGGCACGTCCAGTAGATCCACGCCATGCGTGGATGAATTCATCCGGGAAATGAATTTTCTCCGTTCGATGAATCCTCTGTAGAGCCGAGCCATGCTCGGCTCCGAGCAAGCGCAGCGCCGCGACCCGCTTTTCGCTTTTCCTTCTTCACTCCGTGGCCGGCCGTACACCGGAACCTGTCAGAGGCGGGGCGGGTGGGCCGTGTAGGGGCGTTGGGGGCCCCCGTGGCGGCCCCCGCCAGAAAAAGGGCGCCCTTCACCCGACCCCCCACCGCCCCTACACGGCCCACCCGCCCCGCCTCTGACAGGTTCCGGTGTACGGCCGGCCACGGAGTGAAGAAGGAAAAG